>DATCIC010000329.1:0-5187 GCA_036508025.1 Rhodoferax sp.
CCAGCCAGTCAGATGGCTTTGAAAAAAGCGGGCCTAACCGTCAACGACCTGGACGTGATTGAGGCCAATGAAGCCTTTGCGGCGCAAGCTTGTGCCGTCAGCCGCGATTTGGGTTTGGACCCGGCCAAAACGAACCCCAATGGCTCCGGCATCTCGCTGGGCCACCCGATCGGCGCCACCGGTGCGCTCATCACGGTCAAGGCACTGTATGAGCTGGAGCGCATTGGTGGCCGCTACGCACTGGTCACCATGTGCATTGGTGGCGGCCAGGGCATTGCCGCTATTTTTGAGCGCGTGTCCTGATCGACCGACGCGCAGCAGGCAACGCCATATGGCACAGGTAAGGCATTGGAGTCTGGGCGCCAAGTTGATGCTGGTAGGGGCACCCTTTCTGCTGCTGGTTTTTATTTCTACCGTGGCAACGCTGTGGGTTTCCTGGCAGCTTGATGGTGGCGCTGCTGCGGTCAATGAAGCCGGTCGCATGCGAATGCAGTCTTACCGCATGTCTTTGGCCATTGGCACCGGCGAAACCAGTGAACTGACCGCGCAAGCCAGGGAATTTGACCGCAGTCTGGCCACCTTGCGCCATGGTGACCCCGATCGACCTTTGTTTGTGTCATGGGACGACACCTCGACAGCACGGTTTTCCGTTATCGAGCAAGACTGGTCCCAGTATCAAGCCCGTTGGATTGCAGGCCAACCACGCGTCTTGACTGACTTGCGGGCGCAGACCGTGGCCTTTGCCTCCCACATTGATGCCTTCGTGACCAGCATCGAGGCGCACATTGCCAAATGGACTGCCATGCTGCATTTGCTACAGATCAGCATGCTGACACTGGTGATCTTGGGAGCGGCGGTGTTGTTTTACACCGGTTATCTTTTCGTACTGGAGCCAGTAAGCCAACTCAAACAGGCGATTGAAAAAATCCAGTCTGGTAATTTTGACGCCCGGGTTGAGCGCGTTACCAGTGACGAGTTTGGCACCCTGGCCGATGGTTTCAATGGCATGGCTGCACATCTGCAGTCCATGTATCAAAACCTGGAAAGCAAAGTTGCTGAAAAGACCGCCCAGTTGCAAGAGAAAACTGCACGACTGGAAAGCCTTTATGAAGTCACTGCTCTGGTGAGCAACGCCACTTCACTGGAGGCGCTTGCGCAAGGATTTGCCAAAACTCTGGCACGGATTGCCCGCGCCGACGGGGTTGCCCTGCGTTGGTCAAATCAGGCCAACCAGCGCCACCTGATTCTGGCTGCCCACGGCCTGCCGGTCTCCATGGTGGATGCTGAGCAATGCATCTACACCGGCGACTGCCATTGTGGTGCCGCCAAAGCTGGACCCGGGCTGAACGTGATTCCAATCCGCAATATCGCCGGATCATCGCTGCAACATTGCGCCAAGGCTGGCTTTGAGACCTTGGTCACACTTCCCGTGCGTCTGCATGAACGTTTGATGGGAGAGGTCGATTTGTTTTTCCACGCGCGCGTCAATCCGACTTTGCCGGAGCGTTCCCTGCTGGAAGCACTGAGCAGCCATCTGGCCAGCGGTATGGAAAACCTGCGTCTCAATGCCCTTGAAATGGAAGCGGCCGTATCGCAGGAACGCCACCTGCTGGCACGGGAACTGCATGACTCGATTGCCCAGTCGCTGGCTTTTCTGAAAATTCAGGTGCAACTGATGCGCGATGCCATCAAGTCCAGCGACCCGGTAGAAATTGCAAAAGTGCTGGAAGAAATCGATATTGGCGTGCGTGAAAGTTACGGAGATGTGCGTGAATTACTGCTGCATTTCAGAACCCGAACCAATGCCGAGGATATTGAGCCAGCACTGGCCACCACCCTGCGCAAGTTTGAGCATCAGAGTGGAATCAAGGCGACGCTTGCAATGCAGGGCCAGGGCATGCCGCTATCACCCGACCTGCAAATACAGGTGCTGCACATTATTCAGGAGGCACTCTCCAACGTGCGTAAGCACGCCCACGCATCGCAAGTCTGGCTCGATGTACAGCAACTCCCCGCCTGGCGTTTTGAAGTGCGTGACAATGGCATTGGCTTTGACCCAGGCAATGACCCCCTCGACGAGACACATGTGGGCCTGCGTATCATGTCGGAGCGCTCGCAGCGTATTGGTGCTGAACTTGATGTCATTTCTACGCCGTCGCACGGCAGCTCGGTCATTTTGACATTGCCGCTGCCTGCACACCCTATCGCCAAAGTCAAACCAGTGGCTTCGACCGAGGCTTGAAACCAGCCATGCAAATAGTCTCTCCCCAACCGATTCGCATTTTGGTCGTTGACGATCACACCTTGTTTCGCCGGGGCCTGACAGCGCTTCTGGCGCGCGATCCGCAGTTATGTGTCATTGGGGATGCGGCGGATGCCGGTCAGGCGCTACGCAAGGCGCAGAAAATGCAACCAGACCTGATCCTGCTTGACAACCACTTGCCAGGTGTCAACGGCGTGGACGCCCTGCCCGCGCTGCGTGAAGCCGCACCCAACACCGTTATCCTGATGCTAACCGTCAGCGAAGATGAAAACGACCTTGCGGCGGCCCTGCGCGGCGGCGCCGCCGGGTATCTCCTTAAAACCATCGAAGGCGATGCCCTGACTGCTGCCATCGTGCGTGCCATGCAGGGCGACAGCGTGGTGGCGCCCGAGATGATGAACAAGCTGATTGCAGCCTATCGAGGGACAAGCAAAGAAGTCCTCGGGATCGGCACAGCGCTGCCCCCGGCCGTCAGTGCCGGCCCTGCCATGGCCAGCCTTTCACCGCGAGAACGCGACATATTGCGTGGCATTGCGCGCGGCGCCAGCAACAAAGAAATTGGCCGCGAGCACGGTATTGCAGAAACCACCGTCAAGATTCATGTGCAGCACATTTTGCGCAAACTCGACGTCAGTTCGCGCGTACACGCTGCCGTCATTGCCACGGAGCAAGGCCTGCTCTGAGTTCATGGAAACCTCTTACTTGTTGGTCTGATTTTGAAATTCGTTGTCTGGCTCGACTAGCGAATCTTCCGGCTTGTGATCGTGGTGGTGGTTATCTCCCCAAGCCAGCCAATCCTCGCCAAAAAGTTCCACAGGGTGCGGTGAACGCTCGTTCGAGCATGCCATCGAATCGATTGAGCAGTATTGGTCGCAGCCCCAGCAAACACGTTCCGGTTTAGCGGGATGTATCGGAAACTTTTTCTTCATGGTTTTGCCAAAGAATATTCCTGGCGGTCAATACAGAATGCGACAACGGATCGTTTCCGGCACTGCGCAGAGTTCATCCAGCGCCGCCTGGCTCGCCGCGCTGTCCACGTCGATCACCACATAACCGACCTCCTCGTTGGTGCTCAGGTACTGCGCCGCGATGTTGATGCCCGCCGCTGACAACCGCTCGTTGACATGCGCCATTACCCCAGGCACGTTGCGGTGAATGTGCAGCAGCCGACTGCGCCCGGTGTGTGCGGGCAGCGCCACTTCGGGAAAGTTGACGGCTGACGTGGTGGAGCCGTTGCTGCTGTAGCGAATCAGCTTGGCGGCGACTTCCGTGCCAATGTTGACCTGCGCCTCAAGCGTTGAGCCGCCAATGTGCGGCGTCAGGATCACGTTGTCAAAGCGTGTCAGTGGTGAAGCAAAGGCTGAATCATTTCCTTGCGGTTCGACCGGAAAGACGTCAATCGCCGCGCCGTGCAGATGTCGGCTCTCCAGCGCCGCGGTAAGCGCCTCAATATCGACCACGCTGCCGCGCGACGCATTGATCAGGTGACTGCCCGGCTTCATGGCCGCCAGTTGCGTCGCGCCGATCATGAGGGCCGTCTGCGGAGTTTCAGGCACATGCAGGCTGACCACATCGGCGGTACTGAGCAGGGCTTCGAGGCTGCTCATGGGCTGCGCGTTGCCCAGCGGCAGCTTGGCCTCGATGTCGGAAAACACCACGCGCATGCCGAGCTGTTCGGCCAGCACGCCAATTTGCGTGCCGATGTGGCCATAACCGATGATGCCCAGCGTCTTGCCACGTACTTCATAAGAATCGGCCGCGCTTTTGACCCAGCCGCCGCGGTGCAGGATCGCGTTCTTCTCAGGAATGCCGCGCATCAGCATGATGATCTGCGCCAGCACCAGCTCGGCCACACTGCGGGTGTTGGAAAACGGTGCATTGAAGACGGGAATCCCCAGACGCATCGCCTCTTTCAGGTCAACCTGGTTGGTGCCGATGCAAAAGCAGCCGACGGCCACGAGGTGCTTGGCGTGCTGCAGCACCTCGGCGGTGAGTTGGGTGCGTGAGCGCACGCCGACAAAATGCGCTTGCGCCATCGCGGCTATCAGCTCGTCGCCCGACAGAGCCTTGGCATGCGTCACGATGCGCGTGTAGCCCGCCTGTTGCAGCGCTTCGACGGCGGAGGGGTGAATGCCCTCGAACAGCACGGCTTGCAGTTCGTTTTTGGCGGCGGATGAATTGATGGATTGCTGGATCATGGCAGGCTCGGTGAGGTGAATGAGGTGAATGAAGCGTGAGGGCCGTGCCTCAGGCGGTCGCCGGGTTGGGTCGCTTGTGAAAGGTCAGTGGCTGAAGCTTCGCGTTGCCGCCGGTTCCCGGGGCTAGCAGATCCGCCAGGGTGTAGCGGTCAAGATACTGCATGAAGCTCTGCAAGGCGCCGTTGATGATGCCGGTCAAGTGGCAGGTGCTGGTCAAATGGCAAGTGGTGTCGCTCGTGAGGCATTCAACAATGGTGAAATCTGGCTCCATGCTGCGCACCACGGCACCGAGGCCAATTTCTTGCGGGGCTGCGGCGAGGCGCATACCGCCGCCCTTGCCGCGCACGGTCTCCAGCCAGCCCGCCAGCGCCAGCTGGTGCGTGATCTTGGTCAGGTGCGCTTCGGAAATTTCATAGGCGCGGGCCACCTCCGCGATGGTGCACAGGCGCTCAGGCTGTTGCCCGACATACATCAGCAGGCGCATCGCGTAGTCGCTCATGGTGGTCAGGCGCATGCAGGTCTTCCCTTGTATTTTTTGGAGGTGGTGCGGCCCTAGGCGGCGATCACTTCGATGTCGGGCTCAAGAGTGCGAAGCCGACTCTCAATCCCCTGCAGGGTGCCAGAAATGGCACTCGGGCAGGTGCCGCACGCGCCTTGGTAATGCACGATGAGCTGGTTGCCGCTCAGGCCAAGAACGTGCAGGTCACCACCGTCACTTTGCAGGTA
>DATCIC010000330.1:0-2913 GCA_036508025.1 Rhodoferax sp.
AGACGTGAGCGAGAAACTGGACATCGTGCCGGCTGAGTTCTTCGTCCATCGCCACGTTCGCGGCAAGTGGACGTGCAAGTGCTGCCAGACCTTGGTGCAAGAACCGGTTGCGCCCCACATCATCGACAAGGGCATGCCCGCTGAGGGCCTGATCGCCCACACCCTAGTGAGCCGATTCGTCGATCACATTCCCTACTACCGCCAGGAGCAGATCAACGCACGCTCTGGCATCCACACACCGCGCTCGACGCTGGCGGCCTGGTCGGGACAGGGTGGCGCCGGTTTGATGCCACTTTATGACGCGCACCGAAGATTCGTGCTCGGCGCCAATGTTTTACATGCCGATGAGACGCCAGTGAATATGCTGGACCCGGGCGCGGGCAAGACCAAACGCGCCTACATCTGGGCCTATGCGCGCAGCGGCTTCGATGTGTTGCCGGGCGTGGTGTACGACTTCTGCGTGGGCCGCGGGGCGAAGTATCCGGTCGCGTTCCTTCAAGATTGGTCGGGAACGCTGGTATGCGATGGGTACGCGGCCTACGACACCGTCTTCAAGCTTGAACGACGCATTGAAGCCGGATGTCTCGCGCATGCAAGACGAAAATTCGATGAGTTGATCAAGGACAACCAAAGTCCGGTGGCCACACAGGCGGTGCAGCGTATTGCAATGTTGTACGGCATCGAGCGAGAAGCCCGGGATTTATCGGCCGAGCAACGCCTGGACATGAGACAGGCCAGGGCCAAGCCCCTGTGGGAAGAAATGCATGTCTGGCTGCAGTTGGAGCGCCGACGCGTGCCCGACGGCAGCGCCATCGCCAATGCCATCGACTACAGCCTGAATCGCTGGACCGCGTTGATGGCTAACCTGGTGGACGGCGACGTTCCTATCGATAACAACCACATCGAGAACCTGATGCGGCCCTGGGCAATGGGCCGCAAGGCATGGTTATTCGCGGGTAGTGAACTCGCCGGCCAGCGCGCCGCCATCGTCATGAGCCTGGTGCAGTCGGCCAAGATGCATGGCCACGATCCGTGGGCGTATCTAAAAGACGTGCTCACGCGCCTGCCATCGCACCTGAACAGCCGAATCGACGAGCTGCTCCCGCATCGCTGGAAATCTTAGGCCTGACCGCAGTCGACGACCTCGCATATTCGGGGCGTCTCCGTCAATGTGCCACGGCTAGCCGCTTACCGAGCTACGACAGCAAGACGTATCAAAGCGAAGTGCGTGATCTGCGCGACCTATACGATGCAATCCTGGCGCAAGCCCAGGCAGAAAACCCAATCGCGCTGTCCACTGGCAAACGCGGCAGGCCCAAGCAAAGCAAGGCCACCAATTTGATTGGCCGACTACGTGATTACAGCGACGATGTTTGGCGCTTCATGACGCAGGTCGGTGTGCCGTTCACCAACAACCTAGCCGAGCAGACGGTGCGTATGCCAAAGGTGAAGCAAAAAGTATCGGGTTGCTTTCGAACACTCCAAGGTGCGCAGAACTACTGTGTCATCCGCTCCTATTGCGCCACCATGCACAAGCAAGGGGCCAATATCTTCGAGTCCCTCGTCGCCGCCTTCAAGGGCACAACACCTCAGCCCAGCTTCGCCTGAATCCAGTCTGGCTGACTAAAACTGGGCTGAGTAGTTACAAAAATACATTGCTTTTTCAGAAGCCGGCCAGCACGGCGCCCTTGAACTCGGTCCGGATGAACTTGCGGACTTCTTCGGAGTGGTAGGCCTTGAGCAGCTTGGCCACCCATGGCTTGTCCTTGTCGGCTTCACGCACGACAAGGATGTTGACGTAGGGAGACTTGGCCGACTCTTGTGCAATCGCATCTTTGACGTTCAGGCCCGCTGACAGGGCGAAGTTAGTGTTGATGGCTGAGGCATCCAGGTCGTCCAGCGAGCGCGGCAGCTGCGCAGCGTCGAGTTCGACAAAGCGGATTTTCTTCGGGTTGTCAATCACGTCCAGCGGCGTGGCCTTCAGGCCGGCTTCAGGCTTCAGCTTGATCAGCCCCTTGTCCTGCAGCGACAGCAGCACGCGGCCTCCGTTGGTCGGATCGTTCGGTATGCCGAAGCGCGCGCCCTCCTTCAGCTCACCCAGGCTTTTGACTTTCTTGGAGTAAATGCCGATGGGGAAGTTCACGGTGTAGCCCACCGAAACCAACTTGTAGCCACGGTCCTTGACCTGCAGGTCAAGGTAGGGCTTGTGCTGGTAGCTGTTGGCGTCCAGGTCGCCTGCGGCCAGCGCGGCGTTGGGCTGCACATAGTCGCTGAACTCGACGATCTGGATTTTCAGGCCGTCTTTTTCAGCGATCTTTTTGACCTGCTCAAAAATCTGTGCGTGCGGGCCTGCGGTGACGCCGATTTTCAAAGGCTTGTCCTGCGCCAGCACGCTGCCGGCAAAGGTGGATGCCAGCGCCAGAACGGCGGCGGCTTTGATGAGTGTGCGTGTCTTCATGATGTTCCTGTGAAGTGTCAAAAGGGTGAAATTACGAATTGTTAAGCCAAAAAAGCCTGAAGTGCCCGTAAAACGGGCAACTGCAGCTATGAAAAATATAGCGACGTCAACATCGCGCCGGGTAGCTGGCCAGGAACTTCATTTGTGGCTCAGCCTTCGCATTGCCCAGTCGCCCAGGCTTTGTACGGCCTGCACAAACAAAATCAGCACCAACACCACGGCCAGCATGATCTCGGGCAAAAAACGCTGGTAGCCGTAGCGAATACCCAGGTCGCCCAGCCCGCCGCCGCCAATCGCGCCGGCCATGGCCGAGTAGCCGGTCAGGCTGACAAAGGTGATCGTCAGGCCCGCCACAATGCCGGGCAGCGCCTCGGGCAGCAGCACCTTGAGCACGATTTGCTGCGTGGTCGCGCCCATGGCCAGCGCGGCTTCGATCAGGCCGTTGTCCACCTCGC
>DATCIC010000331.1:0-2720 GCA_036508025.1 Rhodoferax sp.
ATCGTCAACGAGCTGGCGGTGCTGGGGCACTCCACCCTGACCCAGCGTTCTTCGGATGCGCTTGTGACCGGCAAGGTCAAAGCGGCTTTGATCGACGCCAAAGACCTGTATGCGAACGCCTTCAAGGTGGTGACCGAACGCGGCACCACCTATTTGATGGGACGCGTGACGCGGCGCGAAGCCAACAGGGCCACCGACATTGCCCGCTCCACCGGTGGCGTGCAAAAAGTAGTGCGCGTGCTGGAGATCATCAGCGAAGAAGAACTGCAAAACCTGCTGCCCAAACCGGCCCCGGTTGAGACCAAGAAATAGAGCAATTTTCCGACGGGCCGCCCCTAGGAAAATTAGCCCCCTTGGGGGGCAGCGTAGTACACGCAGTGACAAGCGTGGGGGAACATTATCTTAGCCGCTTGATCAGGCTGGAGGTGTCCCAGCGCTGGCCGCCCATGTGCTGCACGTCGGCATAAAACTGGTCCACCAGCGCGGTCACCGGCAGGCGCGCACCGTTGCGCTTGGCCTCATCGAGCACCAGCCCCAGGTCTTTGCGCATCCAGTCGACGGCAAAACCAAAATCAAACTTGTCGGCCACCATGGTCTTGCCCCGATTGTCGAGTTGCCAGCTCTGTGCTGCTCCCTTGCCAATCACGTCGAGCACCTGGTTCATGTCCAGACCGGCCTGCTCGCCAAAGGCAATCGCCTCAGAGAGGCCCTGCACCAGCCCGGCAATGCAAATCTGGTTCACCATCTTGGCCAGTTGGCCAGCGCCGCTCTCGCCCAGACGCGTAAATGCCTTGGAAAAGGCCATGGCCACCGGTTGCGCCCTGTCAAACGCGGATTGATCTCCGCCGCACATCACGGTCAACACGCCGTTTTGCGCCCCGGCCTGACCACCCGATACCGGCGCATCAATGAAGTGCAGGCCAATGTCTTTGGCCGCACGGTACAGCTCGCGCGCCACGCGGGCTGAGGCGGTGGTGTGATCCACAAACACGCTGCCCGGCGCCATACCGGCAAAGGCGCCGTCCGCGCCCAGAGTGACGCTGCGCAAATCGTCGTCATTGCCCACGCAGCAAAAAACCAGTTCGGCCTGCTGCGCCGCCAGTCGCGGTGTTTCAGCATGTTTTAGGCCGCTAGCCCCCGTGTAGTCTGCGCACCAAGCTATTGATTTAGAAGCAGTCCGGTTGTACACGGTGACCTGATGACCGGCCTGTGCCAAGTGCCCGGCCATCGGATAGCCCATGACGCCCAGGCCCAGAAAGGCGACTTTGCGGGCCGAGGTGGGTTCATAGATTTTGATCGGTTTGCTGTTCATGATGCTCTTTACTTCTACATGATGGAAAAGTTTTCGGTGCCGGCGCCCAGGTCCTGGGCTTTGCCGCGATGGCTGTTGAGCTTGATCTGCAGGCGCAGGTCATTGAGTGAATCTGCGTTGCGCAAGGCGTCCTCATAGGTGATCAAATTAGCTTCATAGGCGTCGAACAAGGCCTGGTCAAAGGTCTGCATGCCCAGGTTGCGGCTCTTCTTCATGATCTCCTTGATCTCGGAGACTTCGCCCTTGAAGATCATGTCGGAGATGAGCGGCGTGTTGAGCATGATCTCCACCACCGCATAGCGGCCGCGGCCGTCTTGTTTCGGGATCAGCCGCTGTGAAATCAGCGCCTTCAGGTTGAGCGACAAGTCCATCAGGAGCTGCGCGCGCCGTTCTTCGGGGAAGAAGTTGATGATGCGGTCCAGCGCCTGATTCGCGCTGTTGGCGTGCAGGGTGGCGAGGCACAAATGCCCGGTTTCGGCAAAGGCAACGGCATGTTCCATGGTTTCGCGGTCGCGAATTTCGCCCATCAAAATCACATCGGGCGCCTGACGCAAGGTGTTCTTGAGCGCCGCACCCCAGCTGTCAGTGTCGATGCCGACCTCGCGCTGGGTCACCACGCAATTTTTGTGCGGGTGTACAAACTCGATCGGATCTTCAATCGTGATGATGTGGCCAAACGAGTTTTCATTGCGCCAGTCGACCATCGCCGCCAGGGTGGTCGATTTACCAGAGCCGGTGGCGCCGACCAGAATGCACAGGCCACGCTTGGCAGAGGCCACCTCCTTGAGTATCGGGGGCACACCCAAACCATCAATGGTGGGCACGCTCAGCGGAATCACCCGCAACACCATGCCAACCCGGCCCTGCTGGATGAAGGCACTGACGCGAAAGCGCCCGACACCGGGCGGTGAAATCGCAAAGTTGCATTCTTTGGTTCGCTCAAACTCGGCCACCTGTTTGTCATTCATGATGGAGCGTGCCAAAGACAGGGTGTGCGCCGCAGTAAGCGGTTGCGGCGAGACCTTGGTGACCTTGCCGTCGACCTTGACGGCCGGCGGAAACTCGGCGGTGATGAATAAATCGCTGCCATTGCGGCTGATCATCAGCTTGAGCAGATCGTTGATAAATTTGGTGGCTTGATCGCGTTCCATGAGAACATTTCGTTGTTAATTGGGTCGTGGTATCAGCGCAATGCCTGCAGTGGCAAGTGTGGGGCGCTACTTTAGCTTCAGCCGGGGAAATTCTCCGGAATCTTGGCTTTGGAGCGCGCCTCCGACGGACTGATGATGTTGCGTTTGACCAGATCACTCAGGTTCTGATCGAGCGTCTGCATACCGACGCTGTTGCCGGTCTGAATACTGGAATACATCTGCGCCACCTTGGCCTCACGGATCAGGTTACGGATGGC
>DATCIC010000332.1:0-2701 GCA_036508025.1 Rhodoferax sp.
CCAGGCGCAGCGGCGCGTCGGCGGCCTTGAACTGCTCGGCCAGGTTTTCCTTGAGCATGCGCTGGCGATGCGGCACGATGTTCAGCCCCTTGTTGGCCAGGTCTTCCACCTCGTTCTGCCCTTGCGACACCACCACCGCCATGTCCGTGGTGTCCATCAGGTGGATGCGGGCAATCAGCGCTTCGCGCTCATCCCCAAGGGCGGGCACCAGCGCCGCCTGCAGTCGCGCAATCTCGGCCAGCCAGTGCGTTTGCACCTTGTCATACATGCGCACCGCCGTCGCCTTGTCGATGCACACCATCATGGCTTTGCCGCGGTAGCCGCGCCCGGTGAAGTGCGTCACCAAATCCTTGGCGATGGCGTCCAGCCGGTCTTCGCGGGTGATGATGTGGTACTCGCGGCCAAACTCGCGCTCCAGCTTTTTCTCCTGGTCCTCGTCCAGCTCCGCCGCTTCCAGCAGGTTTTCCAGATCCTGATTCAGGTCCTCGTTGGTGAGCTGCACCTCGGGAATGCGGTTCTCGTAATACAGCGGCACGGTGGCGCCGTCTTCAATCGAGCGGGCAAAGTCATAGACGCTCACATAGTCGCCAAACACCTCGCGCGTGCGTTCGTCATCGCCCTTGATCAGCGGCGTGCCGGTAAAGCCGATGAAGCCCGCATTCGGCAGCGCGTTGCGCATGTTCAGCGCAAAAATGTCGTACTGGCTGCGGTGCGCCTCATCGGTGATCACGATCACATCCGAGCGATCCGACAACTCCGGGTACGCCTTGCCCGGCTCGTTTCTGAACTTTTGAATCAGCGTAAAGATGTAGCGTTCGTTACCACCCAGCAACTCGCGCAAGTGCGCCCCGCTGGTGGCCCGCACATCCTCGCGCGCGGTGGCGCCGGTGGCCTTGAAGGTCTTGCTGATCTGGTCGTCCAGCTCCTCGCGGTCGGTCACGATGACAAAAGTGCAACTGCCCAGCACTTTGCGCAACACCTTCTGGGTAAAGAACACCATCGACAAACTCTTGCCCGAACCCTGCGTGTGCCAGAACACGCCCAGGCGTTTGGCGTCAACATGGCCACTATTCAGTTGGGCAGCGCGCAACTCCACCAGCCGGGCAATCGACTTGTTCACCCCCAAAAACTGGTGGTTCTTGGCGGTCTTCTTGATCAGCCCGCCTTTGCCCTCTTCAAATAACGTGAAGTTCTCCACGTAGTCCAGCAGCCGCGTCGGCTCCAGCAAGCCACGCAAAGCCCGCGCCAGCGACACCTGGCTGCCTTGAGCTTTGCCGTTGACCACCTCATCTTCATCCTCCACCCGCTTCCAGTCAAAGAAGTGCTCCCAGGCGCTGGTCAGCGTGCCCACCCGCGTGTCCGAGCCGTTCGACAACAGAATGAAGGCATTGGGGTGAAACAACTGCGGCACCGACTGGCCCTTGTAGTCCCGCAGGTTGGCGTCATAAGCGCTTCTCAAAGGTACGCTGGGTTTCTTGAGCTCGATGAACACCAGCGGCAGGCCGTTGACGAAGGCCACCAGATCGCAGCGGCGGCGGTACATATCGCCCGCCACCCACATTTGCGAGGTCAGAAAGAAATCGTTGTTGCCGGGCGTGGCCCAGTCAATCACCCGCAGCGTCTCGATGCGGTGCCCGCCCGTCTCGTCCGCCACCTTGACCTTGACACCATCTTTCAACAAACGGTACAGCTCGCGATTCGCATTGACCGCAATCTGCTTGGAGCGGTCTTGCGTGATCTGCTCCACCGCCTGCGCGTAGGCGTCGGCCGGCAGGCGGGGATTGAGCGATTCGAGTGCGGCCCGCAGCCGACGCGGCATGACGACCTGGTGCTCACTCACACGGCCCTCGGTGCCTGAGTCGCCAAAGGTTTCGCCGTACAAATTCTTGACCGTCCAGCCCAGACCGGCCAACAAGTCCATCGCGGCCTGCTCCACCAGCACCAACTCGCCATAGCTGGCGGTGACTTCACGAACCGATAGGGGGCTGGTCATCGCGTCAGGCGGCTTGGGCACCCGCTGGCGCTAAGTGCAGCGGCGGGTATGAATGGCAATGGTTTCATGCGTTATCCCATTAATACGGTTCGTAACAATCTGAGCTTGATTGTCAATGAAACAAGCACCGACTTGGCTTGAATGAATGCTTTCGGCATCCGTGCGTCAAAATGACGCCATCAGTTTATACTGAATCCCCCACCAACGAACCTCAAAGGAGGCACCCATGCTTGCCCTTGCCAGCAAACGACTGACCACACGACTGACTGAACACGTCCAGGACAAATTGCAGACGGCTGCCGATTTGGTCGGCGCGACGCTGAACCAGTTTGTGGTTCAAGCCGCCCTGGAAAAAGCAGAACGGCTGATTGAGAGTGAATCCACGCTCATGCTGACCCGCGCCGAATCATTGCGGCTGCTGGAGTTGATGGAAAACCCGCCACCCCGCAATGAGAAATTCTTGCAGGCCCAAGCCCGTTATCTGAAGATGAAAACCGATGCTGATATTGCCCCTGAATAACGGGCATGACCGCAAAGGGTTTGACTGCGGGGATGCGGACCTGAACCGGTGGTTTGCCCAAGTTGCCAAGCAGCACAAAGACAAAGGGGTGTCATCCACTTTTGTGGCGGTGGACGGCCAGGACAGCGCGCAGGTGCTGGGCTTTTACGCCCTGAGCCTGGCCGAACTGATCAATGCAGACTTGCCGC
>DATCIC010000333.1:0-4551 GCA_036508025.1 Rhodoferax sp.
CCCTGCGGTGCACCACCGAAACGCTCGCGATACGCCTGGGGCGCCACACCCAGGTGCTTCAAGAACAGCTTGCGCAAGGACTGTTCCGAGGCGAAGCCAATCCGTCCGGCAACAGACTTCAGCGGCAAATCACCCTCTTCAAGCAAGCGACGGCCCGCCTCCAGACGGGCGGCTTCAATGAACTGGAGCGGGCTGGTGCCGACCTCGCGCACAAACACGCGACGAAAATTCCGCTCGCTCATAGCAGCCCTCGCCGCCAACATCGAAATGTCTAGCGGTTGCGAGAGGTTGGACAACACCCAGTCCTGAATCTCTCGAATGCCCGGGTGGCTGGTGTTCTGGCTCGTCAGGTGGACGCTGAACTGCGACTGACCGCCCGGACGCTTCAGGTAGACGACCAGATCTCGGGCCACCTGCAGCGCGAGGCCGCGGCCGTAGTCTTCTTCCACCAAGGCCAACGCGAGGTCGATGCCGGCAGTGACGCCGGCCGAAGTCCACAGCCGCCCCGAGCGCAGATAGATCGCATCAGCCTGAACCTGAACCGCCGGGAATTTCTCGCGCAGCAGCGCGGCCACGCTCCAATGGGTGGTGGCCGGCAGACCGTCGAGCAGCCCCGCAGCAGCCAGAAAGAAGCTACCCGAACAGAGCGCAACCAGGCGATCAATACGCGGTGCCACGGCCGCAGCCCAGGCCATGATCGCGGGATTGGCCTCAAGCGCTTGCTCGATCTGGCGCGCACCGATGATGATGGCGGTATGCGGCAGATCGTCGACACTGACAGCCCCGGACGCCTCTAGCACCATTTGGGTGTCAGACGGCACCGGGCCCGCTGTCACGGAAACAATGTTCAATTGATAGCCCTGCGGCCGACCCTGCTGGGCGAGGTGGAGGTTGGCGTACTCAAAGACACTCATGGTGCCGATGGCCTCCAGCGCCTTGAAGCCCGGATAGACGACAAAATCCACGCGCTTGGGCTCAAGGTTGATCAAGTTTTTCATCGCTACAGTGTCGATTTGAGAAGGTGTCTATCGCGGCAACATGGGGACGCAGTGCGTCATCTGCTCCGTGTCTGCGGTCTATTGTCCATCAATGCCGTCATAGTGCTAAATGTGTGCTGGCCGGCATCGAGTTGGTGCCCATGATTCGAAAGGGGCAGCTCATGCTAAAGGGCTCCAACCTTCACATCAGACGATAATTGACTGGCGCCAGCGCCGCTGGTATCAGCGTATCGCCGATGGATTCCCGCAGATTGATCTCTATCGTTCGACATAGGGAGTCAAGCGGCAAATCGTTGTCGTCCAGGCCAAAGGGCTCTTCGATCTCGTCGCCAAGCGCATCCAAGCCAAAAAAGGTGTAGGCGACGATCGCCACCACGGCTGGCGTCATGAATCCGATGGAGTCGACCAGGCCAAAAGGAAGGAGGAAACAATAAAGATATGCCGTGCGATGCAATAGCAGGGTGTAAGAAAACGGGATTGGAGTAGTTTTGATGCGCTCGCAACCGATACCTACTGCCACCATGGAGGACAAGGTCGTGTCGATGACTACAGCCAAACAGCCGTCGATCCGGCCTTCCTTGACGCATTGACCCAGATCTGCTCCCATCTGGAGCATCAGAAAGTTCGGACTATTCATCGTCTGTCCCATCTGCCTCCATTCATCCTCGCGAAGGAGCCCGTTCAATTCGCCGGCTTCCAGGGTGTCGCGCAACCGATGCCGCAACGCGTGCGCATAAGCGATGGCACGGTAAATCATCCTGACGCGCACGTCGGTTAAGCCAAGACTTGCACTAAAGGGCTTGGACTGTTGAATCAGATTCTGGCATTGCCGGGTGAAATTTTGGGTATCCGCTAACAGCTGGCCCCAAAGCTTACGGCCTTCCCAATAACGGTCATAGGCGGCGTTATTGCGAAAACCCAAAAAAATTGCCAATGGCAGACCGATCAAAGTGAACGGAATTGCGGTCAGGGTAATCTTGAAATCGAACAGAATGCCATGGACAACCGTCACCAAAATGGCGAGCGCGGTATTCACCAGCAAGACTCTCCAAATCCTCGATAGAACCGATCCCCTCAGCACAAAAAACAGACCCAGCCCGGACGGACGATCACGCACGATCATATTGGCACACCTCTTTTTTCTTTATATGACAACCTTGGCCGACAATGCTTTCCCATCAAGCACTTGCCACGGGCGCTTGCACCAAACCAAACCCAAGCTAATCCTACCGCTAGTAATTTAGTAGCGAATTATTGCCGCTACTGACGCTGAACGCCCAGCGCGCGATCACGTGCACGCACACCACCCCAGAGCGCCTCAAGCCAGCGTCAGATCCTGCCCCGTGAGCCGCTTGACCAGCCCTTGCGTCAGACGATTGACGATGCCATAAACGGACAACTGGGGGTTGGCCCCAATGCTGGTCGGGAAGATCGACCCGTCATGAATCGACAGATTGTCAAGCTGCCAATGCACGCCGTCCGGGCGCGTCACGCCCTGGGCCTGCGTGCCGGCCAGGCCGCAGCCGCCCATCACATGCGCGCTCACCACCTTGGTCAGCAGCGGCTGCATGGCCAGCGCCTGCACCGCCTGCCGGCCCTCGGCCCAGCTGTCGTAAGGCCGGGCCGATTCGTGCATCGGCAACACCTGGCGCGCACCGGCGGCAAACTGGATCTCCATCATGGCCAGCAGGGCACGTCGCGCCCCGGCCATGACAAAGTCAGTCAGGGGGTAGTCCAGCACCGCGGAGCCGTCGCTACGCAGCTTGACCTGGCCGCCCGCCGCTTCCTCATGGAACCCGTCGCGCAGCAGCGCCAACAGGACATGGGTGTGGGGAAACTGCGCCAGCATCGCCGCCTGTTGCTGACCATAGCCAAACACCGTCGAGGCAAAGATCACCGGGTGCAGCGGCGGCGCTTCCAGCTTGAAGCCCATCGGACCGTCAATCGGCTGGGTGCCCAGAAAATGGTCGGTGTAAATGGTTTGCGGTGCACCGGCCCATGCCTCCACCTTTTGGCTCATGATGGCCGCCGACATGACGACCGGATGCAAAAAGGTGCGCCGACCCAGGCGTCCGTGCGGATCAGGCGCGTTGGAGCGCAGCAGCAAGGCGGCCGAGTTGATCGCGCCGGCTGCCAGGACAAAGTGTTTTGCTATTATTGTTGTAGTGCTTGAGGCAGATTCGACGGGGGCACCATTGGGTTTGACTGCAATACAGCGGACCGACTGCACGCGCCCATTGGTCAGTTCAAACTGTTCGGCCCGGGTTTCCACCAGCAGCGTGGCGCCCAAGTCCAGCGCGGTGGGAATCGTGGTCACCAGCATCGACTGCTTGGCATTGGTCGGGCAGCCCATGCCGCAGGAGCCCAGGTTCCAGCAGCCCTTGACGTTGCGGGCCATCGCCGCCGCCGGGATGCCCAGCCTGGCAGCGCCGCGGCGCAACAAGTCGTTGTTTTCATTCGGCGCGACCAGCCAGGGGCCCATGCTCAGGCGCGTCTCGGCCTGCTGAAAATAGGGCGCCAGGGCATCGTTGGTGTAGTCGCTCAGTGAAAATTTTTGTTGCCAATAGCGCAACGTGTCCGCGGGTGTTCGAAATGAGCTGGTCCAGTTGACGGTGGTGGAGCCGCCCACGCAGCGCCCCTGCAAAATCGTGATCGCTTTGTCGGCGGTTTTGCGCCCGGCACTTTCCTGGTACAGCGCGGGGTAGGCCTCGGCCTCCTTCTGATTGAAGTCGCTGCTGCTCTTGAGCGGCCCCTCTTCAATGATCACGACCTGCAGACCGGCGCGCGCCAGCAGCTCGGCGCTGATACCGGCGCCGGCGCCCGAGCCAATGATGGCCACATCGCAGACGATTTTCTCGGGCCGGGCGCCGTGCGCGCCACCCAGCACTTTCCAGCCTCGTTTCAATCCGTCGCGGATCGGATCCTGCAAACTGCTCATAAAAAAGAGGCGCCTCGGTAAGGGTTGATTTAAATCGTCAAGGGGCCGGGATAACCCAGCGCGGGCCAGGTGCTGGCGTCTGAAAAATAGGCCGCGCCGACGATGTCATGCAAGGCCTGGTAGCTTTGCAGGCGCAGCGCCAGACTTGAGGTGCGCATCGACTGCAAGGCTTGCTGCACCTCGGCGACGCTGGCACTGCGCCAATCGGGCGCCAGCCCGGCCAGTGTGCGCCTTCCGATGCCGGTGCCCAGGATGCCGAGCACTTGTGACAATTCAGCCTGCACATGCGGGGGCAAGGCCTGCACCAGCGCATCAATGCGCTGCGCCAAGCCGGCCAGCGCCGCCTGGACTTGCGCCGGTTCTGTGGGCAAGGTGCCGTCGAGAATGGCGCGCGCCACGCTGGCGAACACATCCTGCGCGCCCGGGCTCAAGCGCCCTTGCTGCAAGCCGGGTTGCCACAAGGCGGTCGCACCCCCCGCCAGAATCAGCACCGTGGCCGATACGGCACCCAATTTGAGCCAGGTTCTTCTTTGCATCGTTGGAATATCGCACGCAAAAGCGCGCTATTTCTAGAGTCTGGCACCTAGTGTAGTGTTGCATTCTGTTTAGAACTTA
>DATCIC010000334.1:0-11991 GCA_036508025.1 Rhodoferax sp.
CCGCACTGGCCGTGGCGCCACACACCACCAACGCTTTGCACCTGAGCGTCGCCGCCGGTATTCCCAGCGACAGCATCGCGCGCTGGCTCGGTACCGAGCGCGTAGTTCGCGCCATGCCCAACACACCGGCGCTGATTGGCAAAGGTATCAGCGGCCTGTTTGCACGCCCGGCAGTGTCAAGCGCGGACAAGGACTGGATCGGCCAGGTCATGGCCAGCACCGGCGAGTTTCTGTGGCTTGACGCCGAAGGGCAACTCGACGCAGTCACTGCCCTGTCGGGCTCCGGCCCCGCCTACGTTTTTTACTTTATGGAAGCGATGACCACCGCCGGTACCGAGATGGGATTGAGTCGCGAGCAGGCGCATCAGTTGACGGTGACCACCTTTGTCGGCGCCAGTGAACTGGCACGCACTTCGAGCGAACCGCCCAAAGTCTTGCGCCAGCGCGTCACCTCCAAGGGCGGCACCACCTTTGCGGCCATTTCTTCGATGGAAGACGGCGACCTGCAGGCCGAATTCATCAACGCCATCTACGCCGCCCGGCAACGGGCCCAGGAGTTGGGCGACGAATTGGGCGATGCCTGATCCGGCGGCTTTTTATCTCAGGGCGTGGCTGCCCGCAATGCCCACAAACAAGGTAAAACCGAGCCAGTGGTTCAGGCGAAAAGCCTTGAAGCAGCCCTCACGCGAACGGCTGCGAATCAAGGTGTAATGCCACGCCACTTGGCCGAAGGCGAGCGCAAATGCTATGGTAAAAAGAGCGCCTTGCACATACGGCATAAGGGCTACATCCCAAATGACTATAAATGCAAGGTAGCAGAGCAGGATCACCGGCACATCCAGGCGCCCCAGGGTAATGGCCGAGGTTTTCAGGCCCAGCCGAATATCGTCGTCGCGATCCACCATGGCGTACTCGGTGTCATAGGCCAACACCCAGAACAGGTTGCCCAACATCAACAGCCAGGCCAGCAGCGGCACCTCGCCCAGCACCGCAGCAAACGCCATCGGAATGCCCATGCCAAAAGCCACGCCCAGCACCGCTTGCGGCATCGCCACATAACGCTTGGCGTAGGGGTAAGCCAATGTCACGGCCAGCGCGGCGCCTGACATGCCGATGGTGATGGCGTTGGTGGTCAGGACCAGGCCAAAGGCCAGCAGCGCCAGCGCCGCGCCCACGGCCAGCGACTCCTTCACCGACACGGCGCCGGTGGTCACAGGCCGGTTGGCGGTGCGCTTGACGTGGCGGTCAAAGTCGCGGTCGGCGACGTCGTTGATGCAACACCCGGCGCTGCGCATCAGGATCGTGCCGAGCGTGAACACGCTCAAGAGGTGCCAGCCCGGGAAACCACCCGCCGCAATCCACAAGGCGCCCAAGGTGGGCCACAGCAGCAGCAGCCAGCCGGCCGGGCGGTTCCAGCGAATCAGATCGAGGTAAAGGGCGAGTCGGGATTGAAGCGACAAACGAAATGGAACGGGATTCACAAGAATGACTCAGGTTAGGTCAAAGACAGGCTAGCTAACTATTTGATAGCTGCTTGCGCAATGAATACGGGGGCTAGAGGCCAATTTGTTATAAATAACAGTCAAGACAAGCGCTGCACGCCCGGCAGTTCGCAGGCGTAGATGGCATTGCGCAGGGCGGCAATCGCCTCATAGCGCGTGAAGCTGCGCCGCCACGCCAGCACCACCCGGCGCTTGGGCGGGTCGCCCTCAAACGGCAGGTATTTCACATACGGGTCTTCATCGCGTTTGCGCCTCGGTTTGACTGCCAGCGCTTCTTTGGGCACGCTCAGACGCGGCACCAGCGTAACGCCCATGCCGGCGGCGACCATGTGCTTGATGGTCTCCAGGGATGAGCCTTCAAAACTCCTGCGGATACCCTCGGCATTGGTAGAAAAACGCGCAAACTCCGGGCAAACTTCCAGCACGTGGTCGCGAAAACAGTGGCCGCTGCCCAGCAACAGCATGGTCTCTTGTTTGAGTTGTTCGGTCGTCACCTGCGTCTGCGCGGCCAAGGGATGATTGGCCGGCACCACTGCCAAGAACGGCTCGTCATACAGCGGCGCAATCGCCAACCCGGCGTCCGGGAACGGCTCAGCCAGAATGGCGCAGTCAATCTCACCCGTGCGCAGCATCTCCAGCAGTTTGACGGTGAAGTTTTCTTGCAGTGTCAAAGGCATTTGCGGCGTGTGGCTGATCATCTGGCGCACCAGATCAGGCAATAGATACGGGCCAATGGTGTAAATGAGGCCCAACGTCAGCGGCCCGGCCAACGGGTCTTTGCCACGCTTGGCCATCTCCTTGATGGCGCTAGCCTGCTCCAGCACGCTTTGCGCCTGGCGCACAATTTCTTCACCCAGATGCGTCACCGTGACTTCATTGGCGCTGCGCTCAAAGAGCTTGACATCGAGCTCTTCTTCGAGCTTCTTCACGGCAACGGAAAGCGTTGGCTGCGACACATAGCAGGCCTCCGCCGCCTTGCCAAAGTGGCGCTCACGCGCCACGGCCACAATGTATTTAAGTTCGGTCAGGGTCATGGCGCTATTGTCCTACCAGTGAGCGTCAGGCACAGCACAGCAGGTCAACGCACGACTCAGCGTGGCATCCACGCGCCACACGCCCAGCACTGCTCGAAGCCGCCCTCGACCAGTTCGCCGCAGGTGCAGTGCCAGCGGTGCTGTGGCACATGCTGCAAGTCATACAGCAGCTTGCGGGCCAGCGTTTCCTGCTCGGGGTACGCAATCCAGACCTCGGGCAAGCACTGGTCGGGCGGCAGCTCACCGGCCACGCTGCTCAGATATTGGCGCTGCACGCTGGCGGCAATGCCTTCCACCTGAAGCGCATCAGCCCACAGCGTGGCAATCGCAAGGTTGGGGGCTTGGGTCAGACGCAGCATGAGGCCTTGAGCATAAGGGATTCACGGCGCGCCTTCCTGAAAGCGGCAGAGAGAGAGCCTCAAGGCAGCTCGATCACCAGGTCAGGCCGAAAAGCCGCTTGTTCGTTTTTGCTGGCGTAGCCCAGGGGGTTGGCCACCACGCGACAAGCAAACGCCCGACCCTCTGCCTTGCCCTCGACGACATAGTCGTTGGCGCAGTGCAGGTGCCCGTGCAGCCAGAGCTGCGCATAAGGCAGCAGGTCATCCAGTGCATTGCAGAAACCGGCCGTGCCAGGCGTCAAGCCATAGCGGGCGTCGGCACTGCGCAGACTCGGTGCAAAGTGCGTCACCACGACGGTGCTGCCGTCAAACGGCTGGCGCAGGGCCTGGCCCAGCCAATCCTGGGCGGCGAGCGACAGTTCCCGGATCTCCTGGGCCAGCATCGGCGCGCCCTCTCGCAGTGTTGTGTTCTTGCGCAAGTAGTAGTCGGCCGCGCGATACGCCTTTTGGCGCAGCTGCATCTGCCGGGTTAGATCAGTTTCCGCGCCTGCGAACGCGTCAAAATCACTCCACAGCGTCGAACCAATGAAGCGCACCGGGCCCAGGGTCAGCACTTCACGCTCCAACCAGATGATGCCAAGCTGGTCGCAGGTGTCACGCAGCCTGGCATAAGTCTGTTCATAGTCCAATCCGTCATATTCGTGGTTGCCAGGAACATAGAGAACTTTGGGCCAGGGCGAGCCCGGCTGCAACGGCGAGAAGCGCGTCAGTCCGAAATCGGTCCCGGTCAAATGGGAGCCGACTTGGTAGGAGCCGATATCGCCCGCCAGTACCAGCACGTCAACGTCTGGCGCCGCCTTGGCCACAAAGTCGGGGCAGCGCTCCAGATGAAGGTCAGAAATTAACTGTAGTCGCATGATGGGCAGAGTCTAAGGGCGAGGCCGCTTGCGTCGGCACGAGCCAGCGGGCGCGCCTCACGCGGCGGGCAACACGATGTCCAGCTGGGCGCCCCCCGCCTGCGCCCGCGACAGGGTTAATTCGCCTTGATGGCTGGCCACCAGATCGCTGACCACCGCGAGGCCAATGCCGTGGCCAGGCACCTGTTCGTCAAGCCGCACTCGCCGCTGCAGCACCGCTTGCGGATCACCAAAACCGGGGCCATCATCGGTCACGCGAACGCACAGGCGCCCGGCCTGCAGCCAGAGCCGTACCGACACCGAGTGACGGGCCCACTTGGCCGCGTTGTCCAGCACATTGCCCAGCATCTCGAAGGCGTCGCCTTCATCAATGCGCCAAGTCAGCTCAGGAGGACAGTCGACGTTAAAAACCAGCTGCTTGTCCAGATAGACCTTGGCCAGCGAATCGCAAACCCGCTGCAGAATCGGCGCCAGTGCCAGCTGTGGCGCAAAGCGCGCGGCACCACTGGCGCCGGCTCGCCCCAACTGGTGCCCAACGATGTCGTCCATGCGGCTCACCTGCTCTGCCACCAGCGTGGGCAACTGGCTGGGCTCCAGCAAGGCAGCCCGCAACACCGCCAGCGGTGTCTTGAGGCTGTGGGCCAGGTCATCGAGCGCATCCTTGTAGCGCGTTTGCCGCGCCCGTTCCTGATCGATCAAGGTGTTGAGATTGTGGGTCAGGCCGGCCAACTCGCCCGGGTAGCGCCCCTGCACCCTGGTCTGTTCGCCGCGCTCAATATGCCGGATTTCCCGCGTCATGCGCGCCAGCGGAGCCAGCCCCCAGCGCAGCAGCAGGGTCTGGGTGAACAACAGCAACAGCCCGGTGCCCCCGAGCCAGCGCCACAGCGTGCCTTTGAAGGCCGCCAATTCGCGATCCAACACCGCTTTGTCTTCCAGAACCGAAAATACCAGCGTCGCCATGTGCGCCTTATCCGACCACGTGACAGCATAAGTGGCGGCCAGAAACGCCGCGGCGGCTTCTGCCTTGTCGCCACGCTGCGCCGGCGGTGCCACCAGCGTCTCAAAGCGCCACTCACCCGTGGCCAACTGGCGCTGAAACGGCGGATTGAGTCCCAGGGTCGACGCCGATTGCCATTCTTCCCCCCGATCCGCATTGGCAATGTTGGCGTACAAGCCCGATGCGGGCACCGACAGACGCGGCTCGGCCAGCGCTGCGGGCATCAGCAATGCGCCCTGGGCATTGAGTTCGGCGCCGGCCATCAGCAGATAAATAGTGGCTTGCAGGCGGGCAAAGCGGGCGGCGCGCACGCTGTCGGCATGCGCTTGTTGCACCGCCCAGCCAGCCCCGGCCAGAAAGGCCAGCAACACCAGGGCGGCACCCCAAACCAGGCGCGCGCGAATGGAGAGATGGGAGAGCGGCGCCATCAACGGAGGACAAAGCGGTAGCCGCGCCCGCGCAGGGTCTCGATCGGGAGCAGCGTGCCATCCGGATCAAGTTTGCGCCGTACGCGCCCGACCAGAACTTCCAGCACATTGCTGTCACGGTCTTCATCGTGCGGATACAGGTAGTCCGACAGCTCTTGCTTGGGCACCACCCGGGCGCGCTCGCGCACCAGATATTCCAGCACCCGGTATTCAAAGGTCGTCAGCTCCAGCGGCAGGTCGTTGAGGCATGCGCTCTGGCTTGAAAAGTCGATGCGCAGCGCGCCCAGCGAGAGCACGTCTGACGTCGACTTGAGCGAGCGGCGCAGCAGCGCCTTGACGCGAGCGGCCAGCTCCGGGTATTCAAAGGGCTTGACCAGATAGTCGTCGGCGCCGGCTTCCAGCCCCTGCACCTTGTCTTGCCAACTGCCGCGTGCTGTCAGGATCAAAATGGGCAGGGTGCGGCCCTCGGCGCGCAGCGTTTGCACCACCGTCAGGCCGTTTACCTTGGGTAGACCCAGATCGACAATCGCCAGATCCAGCGGGTACTCACGCGCCTGAAACAGACCATCGGCGCCGTCGGCCGCCTGGTCTACCCGGTAGCCGTCGGCTTCCAGCTGGCGCTTCAGACCCAGTCGCAATACCGCATCGTCCTCGATCAACAGCAGGCGCATGAAAACTTATCGTTCCACGTGGCCTACAGCACGCGCCCGCTGGTGGCGTCGATCAGAATCACCTTGACTTCACCCTGGGCGCTGAGTACTTTCACGCGCCAGACCGGTCGCCCGTCGCGCTCGGCCTTTTCTACCGACAGCACCCGTCCGCCACGGGCTTGCTGCGCCGCCACTGCCGCCTGATCACGGCTGACGTCGGCCCAGGCCGAAGGGCCCAAGGCCATCAGCAAAGCACAGAGCAGGCAAGAAAACAATTTCATGGTGAAAAGCGGCTGAAAAGGAGTTGCAATTGTCAAACGCCAACCATGGTACTACCGCCGAATGCGGCAGACCACGGCTGATGACTCCCGCGGCGCATCCTTATTGCTCAATCGGCTGCACCGTCACATGCACCGGCAGGCTGTTGCCCGGGTTGCTGCGCATCACCGTGGTGTATTGCTGGCCGCGGTATTCATAGGTCACGCGGTAACCGGTGATGCGCGTTTGCGGGTCATACACGGTGCGGCAGCGCTTCACTTCGCGTTGCCCATCTTCATACTGCGCATACTGCGGGCGTTGGTCCCGGTTTTCAAGCTTGTCGCCGGTGATGGCGCCCAGCACCACGCCGAGTGCCGTAGCCGCGTCTTTGCCGCTTCCCCCGCCGATCTGGTGCCCAATAACACCACCGGCCAGACCACCAACAATGGCGCCGCCATATTGACGGTCTTGTGATTCATAAGCGCCGCGGCGGGGTTCGTTGATCCATTGACTGCTGCACTCATTGCGCGGCACATTGATGCTTTCGTATTGCGGCTCGGCGCTTCGAACACGCGCGTTGTCGGTGAAGCTCTGCGCCTGGGCGCCGAACAAGGTGGTCGCAAACAAACTGGCAATGGCAAGACGTTTCATGAAAAGCTCCTGGGGTTGGTATGGAGCGTAGTGTGCTTGCGCCTGCATGAACGTAAGCTGAACAGATTCAAAAAAGTTGCTGTCTGCCAGTGTCACTTGCATCTGGCGCACCGGGGGCACGCCGCCCGCTACCAGGGTGATTACGCCTTCAAAAACTCCGCCTTGCCTCCAAGCCAGCGCAGCACGTGCTTTTCTGCCAGCACCGGATACTGATCGAGCATGACGGGCGCCAGTTGGCGCGCCCACTGCAGCAGCGCGGTATCGGTTGCCAGATCGGCAAAACGCAGCATGGCAGCACCAGATTGGCGCGCCCCCAAGAACTCGCCGGGGCCGCGAATCTCCAGGTCGCGCCGGGCAATCTCGAAGCCATCATGGGTCTCTGCCATGGCTTTGAGACGGGCCCGCGCTGCCTCACTCAGACGCGGTGCGTCACCGGTGGAGTACAACAGCACGCAGGCCGATGCCGCCGCCCCGCGCCCGACCCGGCCACGCAACTGGTGCAGCTGGGAGAGGCCAAAGCGCTCGGCATGCTCGATCACCATCAAACTGGCATTGGGCACATCGACACCGACCTCGATCACCGTGGTGCTGACCAACAGCCCCATCTGGCCGCTGGTAAAAAGACACATCACTGCTTTTTTCTCCGCCACCGGCATGCGCGAGTGCAGCAGGCCAACCATGGTGCCGGGCAAAGCGGCGATCAATTGGGCGTGGGTCTCGGTGGCGTTGCTCAGGTCCAGCGCTTCACTCTCTTCAATCAGCGGACAGACCCAGTAGATCTGCCGTCCGACATCGAGCTGGGCGCGGATGCGCGCAATCACCTCGTCACGCCGCGCGTCGTTCACCACCTTGGTGATGATGGGGGTGCGCCCGGGCGGCAACTCGTCAATGGTGGAGACATCCAGATCGGCGTAGTAGCTCATCGCCAGCGTACGCGGAATCGGGGTGGCGGTCATCATCAGCAGATGCGGCTCCAACCCGACCGTTCGCGCGGAGCTCGGCCGGTCCTGCGCTTGACGAAGGCTTGAAGCCGCGGCCAGCCCTCCGACCAGATCGGGCTGATCGGTTTGGGCCGACAACTTGCTGCGCAAGGCCAGCCGCTGTGCCACGCCAAACCGGTGCTGCTCGTCGATGATGGCCAGTGCCAGGTTTTTGAACCGCACTTTGTCCTGAATAACAGCATGGGTGCCAATCACCAGACCCGCTTCGCCGCTGGCAATCAGCGCCAGCATCTCGCGCCGTTCTTTGGCTTTCTGGCTGCCGGTGAGCCAGGCGACTCTGATGCCCAACGGCTCCAGCCAGCTCACCAGCTTGACAAAGTGCTGGGTGGCCAGAATTTCGGTCGGCGCCATCAGCGCGCATTGCCAACCGGCATCGATGCAAATCGCCGCCGCCAGCGCGGCCACCACCGTTTTACCAGAACCGACATCGCCTTGTAATAGCCGATGCATCGGCACCGGCCGCGCCAGGTCGTGCGCTATTTCCGCGCTGACGCGGTGCTGGGCGGCTGTGAGTTGAAACGGCAATGTCGCCAGCAGGCGATTGCGCAGCGACCCCTGTAGGCCAGGCTTCAGCCTGGCAGGCAGGCGGCTCGCCGCATGCGCGTCGTCCACAACGTCATCCAGCGCATCCGAGTGCAGCACTGGCGCGTGCAGCCGCGCCCGTTCGCGCTTGGCCTGCAATTGCGACAACTGCTGCGCCAGCAGCTCCTCGGCTTTGAGCCGTTGCCAAGCCGGGTGGCTGTGATCTTGCAGCGTGGCGAGCGCCACCTCGGGCGTCGGGTTATGCAAAAATAATAGCGCATTACGCATATTCCACGAGGGCTGCAGGCCGATTTTATACAAATTTTCCAGGGACACGGTGTCTGACAGCTCCGCTCGCGCCAGCCCGCCCTGCACCGCCCGGCGCAGATACGCCTGGGGCAAACCGGCCACCGTGGGGTAGATCGGCGTCAGCGCCACGGCCAACTCGCCTCCAGCCGATTTAAACGCCGGATGCATCATCGTCAGGCCACCAAAACCACCCTTGACCTCGCCACGCACCCGGATGCGATTGCCCACCGCCAACGCCTTTTGGCTTGAGGGATAAAAGGTGAAGAAACGCAGCAAGCAGGTGTCAGTGCCGTCATCGAGCGTCACCAGCAATTGGCGGTGGCCGGAGAGCTTGACCTCGCAATGGGTCACCACACCTTCGACCTGCGCCACCTCGCCCTCACGCACCTCGCTCAAACGCACGATGCGAGTCTCATCCTCGTAGCGCAGCGGCAGGTGCAACGCCAGATCGATAGCCCGCTCCAGGCCGAGCTTTCGCAGGGCTTTTTGCGGGCCAGTCAGTGGCTTAGGTAATGGCGGTGCGGTGGGCAGAGACATCAGCCGATTTTGCACAAGTAATAAGTGTGCGGCCTTGCCTCTTGCATTTTTTTTCTTGCCAGGGCGGAAAAGCAAAGCGCTTGAGACGGTAGCGGGCCACACTGCCCGCAGGCCGTTACTCAATAACTGCGGACAAAAGGTAAGCGCGCGGCGAACCCATCTTGAAAGCTGATCGATAACCCGGCAGTCTTGGAGTTTTCCAAGGAGACCGAAAGTTATGACGAGCAAGAAATTCAATCGAGAGCAAATGCAAGGCTGCCTGGCCATGCTCGATCAATTGACGCAAAGCGGGCTGAGCACGCAAGATTTTGCGCAAACCCAAGGAGTGAGCTACGGGCAACTGCGAGCCTGGCAGTCACATGCACCACGCTGGCGGGCGCAACTGGCAGATGCCGCTTACGTGGCGCCTGCACGACGCAAACCCGCCAACCGAACTCGATTTATCCAGGTCAAGGTGGCTGGCGAACACCAACTAGCGCCCACAGCAGGCCTGACGGACCAAGCCAGCACCTCACCGCGCGTTCGCATCGATTGCAGCCAAGGCGCACGCAGCGTCGTGCTGCACTGGCCCAGCGAGGCACCGGTGCAATGCGCGCAATGGCTCAAGGCGTATTTGGCATGATCCGCATCGACACCATCTGGCTGGCCCTGGGCGCCAGCGATCTGCGCGCCGGCATGGACACCCTGCTGGCCCGCGTGGTGCGCGAGATTGAAGGTGGCGCGCGCATCCACAGCGCCTACGTCTTTGCCAACCGGGGCGCCAGCCGGCTCAAAGTGCTGGTGTATGACGGCGCCGGTCTGTGGCTGTGCAACCGGCGTTTGCAGCAGGGCCGCTTCATTTGGCCAAACGGGGACGCCTCG
The DNA here is from genome assembly GCA_036508025.1 of Rhodoferax sp. Taxonomy (GTDB): domain Bacteria; phylum Pseudomonadota; class Gammaproteobacteria; order Burkholderiales; family Burkholderiaceae_C; genus Rhodoferax. The sequence goes on from DATCIC010000334.1 coordinate 10,006, forward strand.
GACGCTGCTTTGATGATCACACCGGCGCAATGGGACTGGCTCATCGCCGGGGCGCCCTGGCAACATTTGAGTGCCCAGAAAAACATCACCGTGGTCTGAATAAGTACCGGTTTTGCCGACCATTTCAAGGGGCAATCTGCCCTTTGATTTATGCGCTACTTGAGCTTCATTTCACCCCTCTTTTTTAGCCGCTGTCCATTGGAGAAAGTCCCAATTTCCTCGCGCGCGTGCGCGAGGCACAATTGGCCTCATGCTCGAACCCGCCGATGATCTTCAACTACACGCCTTGGGCGATGATGAAGCCGCGCAGTACGCCCGCCAACTCATCAAACGCCTGGGCGCGCAACTCAAGTTCGAACAAGCCAAAAACCAGGCCCTGAACATCGAGGTGATGCGCTTGAAGCAGTGGCGCTTTGGCTCCTCCAGCGAAAGCATGGACAGCACCCAGGCCCAGCTTTTTGATACCAAGATTGAGCAGGCGTTGATCGAGGAATTCAAGGCCGAAGACCGGGCTGCCGACGAGGCCCGCAAGCCACAAAAAGTCAAACGCCAGGCAAAACGTCAGCCACTGCCCGCTCAATTGGAGCGTATCGAGCACCACTACGAAATTGAACCTGCCGTGTGCGCCCTGGGTCATGCCTTGAAGCGCATTGGCGAAGAAATCAGTGAGCAGCTCGACTGCGTGCCAGCGCAGTTCTTTGTGCATCGCCACATTCGCGGCAAATACACCTGTGCCTGCTGCCAAACCGTCATGGCCGCTGCCATGCCAGCGCAGATCATTGACAAAGGCATCCCGGCAGCGGGCCTGCTGGCGCAAGTGATCATTGCCAAGTTTGACGACCATTTACCCCTGTTTCGTCAGGAAGAGATTTACCAGCGCTCGCATGTATTTATTCCCCGCTCCAGCATGGCGGGCTGGATTGGTCAGTGTGGTGTGCGTCTTGAACCCTTGGGGCAGGCGCTGTGCCAGCATCTGCTCGATCAGGGCGTACTGCACGGTGATGAAACGCCGGTCAAGTTGCTGCAGCCGGGCTTGGGCAAAACCCATCAGGCCTACATGTGGGCCTGGCGCACCAGTGATTTATGCACCACCGAGCGCGCCGTGGTTTACGACTTTGCCAAAAGCCGCGCCGGGGAGCATGCGCGGCGCATGTTGCAAGACTTCGAGGGCACGTTGGTGACAGACGATTATTCTGGTTACAAGGCGTTGTTCAGGGCGGGCAAGGTGCTGGAGGCCGGATGTTGGGCCCATGCCAGGCGTAAATTCTTTGAGGCCCACAAGCTCAATCGCAGCGAGATTGCCAAACTGGCGTTGGACTGGATCGGCAAGCTTTACAGCATCGAGCGCGAGGCCCAGGAATTGGACGACGTGCAGCGTCTGGCGATCAGGCAGGCGCACAGTAAACCGCTATTGGAAGAATTCAAAACGTGGCTGATGGGGCAGCGCCTGCAATTGGTCAATGCCGATGTCACGGCCAAGGCGATTGACTACACGCTCAAGCGCTGGGGGGCGTTGATCGTGCACGTCAATGATGCTCGCGTGCCGGTGGACAACAACGCGGTGGAAAATATGATGCGCCCGATAGCTTTGGGTCGCAAAAATTGGTTATTCATCGGCTCGCAGCAAGCCGGTGAGCGTGCGGCCACGCTGATGAGCTTGATCGAGTCAGCCAAACTCAACGGCCATGACGCCTGGGCCTACCTGAAGGATGTGCTGACCAAGTTGCCGACCTGGCCTAACTCACGACTGGCGGAACTCCTGCCGCACCGCTGGGTCGCGCCTACCTCTACCTGATCGCTTACGCACGGTCAATATGGGTTTGCCGCGCGCTTACGACAAAAGATGCACCGCCGAGAGTGCACCCATGCTGGGCGAACGAAAAAAAACGCCCAATCTTTCGACTGGGCGTTTCCGGTTTAATAGCCTGACGATGACCTACTTTCACACGGGAATCCGCACTATCATCGGCGCAGAAGCGTTTCACT
>DATCIC010000335.1:0-10116 GCA_036508025.1 Rhodoferax sp.
CTCAAAGGCATAACTGGCGGCAATGCTGCGCTGGCTCAAACCCAGCACGCGCAGCATGGCGCAGTCGTCGAGGTGCTTGGCCGCAAAACCGCGCGCCGCCAGCGCCACCGCCACGGCACTCAAGAGCGCCGCCAGCAAGGCAATCAGGTTGAGGAACTTCTCGGCGCGCGCCAGCGTCTGCCCAAGCTCCGGGCGCCCGCCTTGCAGCGACTCCACGCGCACGCCGCGCACCTGGGGCCTTTTGACCTCAAGCTGGGCCCAGTCGACAAACGTATTAACGCTTTTGTCGGCGCCAGCAACGGCCAGGCGGTAAGTCAGACGGCTGGCGGGCTGGATCAGTCCGGTGGCCATCACATCGGCGCGGTTGATCATGACGCGTGGCGCAAAATTCATGAAACCCGCGCCCCGGTCCGGCTCGCTGACAATAATTTTGGCAATGCGCAAACGGCTGTCACCCAGCAGCAAGGCGTCTCCCATCTGCACGCCTAGCGCATCCAGCACGGGGGCGTCGATCCACGCCTCGCCGGGCTGGGGAATGGTGGCTGTGATGCTGCCGGGCGCACCCGGCTGGCTGCTGACCTGCAACTTGCCGCGCAGCGGATAGCCGGGCTCCACCACTTTCAGGGCCACCAGTTTGCTCATCCCACCACGCGCCTCGGGCGCCCGCGCCATGGTCGGGAAAGCCAGCGTTTGCACCACGTCCAGGCCCAGCGAGCGCGCTTTCTCGGCAAACGCAGCGGGGGTGGCGTTGTCGCTGGAGACCAGCGCATCACCCCCGAGCAGTTGCCGCGCATCGCGCTGTAGACCTCCCTTGAGCCGATCGGCAAAGAAGCCGACCGCCGTCAAGGCCGCCACCGCCAAGGTGACCGCCACGATCAGCAAGCGAAGTTCACCGGAGCGCAGGTCGCGCCATAAAGAGCGAGCGCCAAGGCGCCAAAAAGAAATGTTCATGACGCTACCTTAGCGCACTCGCAGACCGTTTGCCGTAACGCCTGCGGATTGTCCCGACGCCAGCCCTCGGAATTGGCTTGGGACAGCGGGTGGCCGTTTGGGCCCTTACTCAGGCTGCGGCGAGCCGGACACCCGCCAGGTCAGGCTGCAGCAGCAAGCGCTCGGTGCCGCTGTAGCAAAGAAAACGCTTGTTGGTGGCGCGGCCAATGGCGCACAAACCCAGGCGCTGCGCCACCTCATGGCCCATTTGGGTGATGCCGCTGCGCGACACCACAATGGGCACCCCCATTTGCGCCGACTTGATCACCATCTCACTGGTCAGGCGGCCGGTGGTGTAGAAAACTTTGTCCTGGCCCGTCATGGCCTCATCGGACTGCAGCCACATCCAGCCCGCAATGGTGTCAATCGCGTTGTGGCGACCCACATCTTCCACGAATACCAACATTTCTTGGCCCCGAAACAAGGCGCAACCATGCACTGAACCGGATGACTTGTAGGTGGTCTCTTGCAGCCGGATGGCGTTGACGATGTCGTACAGCTGCTGTTGCGTCAGCGTGGCCGCCGGCAGCACCAGGCTGTCCACCTCCGCCATCAGGTCACCAAACACGCTGCCCTGACCGCAACCCGTGGTGACCACCCGCTTGGCGGTGCGCGCTTCAATGTCTGAGATGCCCTGACGGGTTTTCACGGCGGCGGCGCCCACGTCCCAATCGACGGTAATGGATTCGATCTCTTGCACCGACTGCACCAGCCGCTGGTTGCGCAAGAAGCCCAGCACCAACAGCTCAGGCTGGGCGCCCAGCGTCATCAGCGTCACCAGTTCGCGTCTGTCGACATAAACGGTGAGCGCGCGCTCAGCCGGGATAGAGACCGTGTCCACGTCACCCCACTCATTGAGCGCTGTCACCTCACGCGTCAGTGGCGCGCGGGCTTGGGTCAGATACGGCAGCAAGGCGCTCAGGGCTTTTTGGCCGGGGCAATGTCCGCAGCTGGCGTTTTGCTGCTGGGTGGGCTGGTGGCCGTAGGCGCTGGTGAATGAGCACCAGACGCCTCAAGCGGCTTTGCATCCACACCAGGCGTGTAAGAATAAGCACCCGGATCGGCACAAGGCGGCATGGCTGTTGCCGGCTTCACGTCCTTGGCTGCGGCTTTGGCCGTCTGGAAGTAATGGGCGGCCGCCTTGTCCTGCGCCATGCAACTCTGGTAGGCGTCGACCTTGCCGCTCCAGGCAGCCTTGGCCGCCGCCTCGGCCGCTTTGGCTTTGGCCTCATCCGATGGAGCGGGCAACTTGGCCATCACGGCGGTGCCCATCAAGAGCAGGCTGCTGATCACAAAAATTTGTTTCAAATGTTTTTTCATACAGGCTTTCTCAAGCATCTCAAACTTGAACGGGTTGACCGGAAACCGGCGTCGGCGAACGCCGGGGCGGTATCTTGCCGCTCCTGATGTCGTCCAGCCAGAGCGCGTGGTGCTCCTTGGCCCAGCCTTCATCGACATAACCGGTTCGCATGCCTTCGTAGGCATCCTTGGTGCCGAGGGTGCCCATGTAGATGTGGCCCAGGAACATGCAGATCATCACCACGTTGGAGACTGCATGCACCATGAGTGCAATCTGCATATTGCTTCGGTCGTAAGCGACTACGGGCAACAAATGGTTCAGGAACAAGCCTGTGACCACCGCGATCAGGCCCAAAACGAACACACCACCCCAAAAGGTGACCTTTTCACCGGCGTTGAAGCGCCCGGACTTGATTTCTTGCCCGGACAAGATGCCTCCACCTTTGAGCATCCAATTGACATCGCCCTTGGCCGGCAGGTTGTCGCGCATGAAGGTGAAGATCACAACCAGCAGCGACACCGCGAACACCGGACCGGCGAAGTTGTGCACGTTCTTTAACAAGTACGTCAACCAACCGAACAGGCTGAGGCCCATCACAGGCAGCAGGAAAAACTTGCCAAACGCCATGACCAAGCCTGAAAGCGCCAAAATACTGAACGCAATGGCGTTTGCCCAATGCGCCGAACGCTCAAACGGTGTGAAACGCTCCACCTTGCGGCCGGTGTAGGGTTCTTTGACTTTCATGGGACCGATACGCCAATGAAACAGCACAATCGCGACCAAAACAATCAAGACCAGGGAACCGCCGTAGGGAATGATCCAGTTGTTGCGCACCTGGCGCCATGCTTCCCCCGCATTGGTCAGGCGCGAGCCTGGGTACTGCACGAAGGGCTGAATCAGCACACCGGCCTCGGGTGCCTGCGTTTTGGGCAGGCTGCTGTAACCCGCGACACCGGAGTTGACCTGACGCCACATCGGCGCGTTGTTGCGCGGCTGCACTTTGGCGCGCTCACCATTGGTTTGCGTGGCGTAACCGGGCTCCTGGCTGGCGTCGGGTTTCACCTCAAAAATATTTTGGCTCTTGACGACCCCTGCGTCCGCAGGCGCCGCCTGCACGGCCGAAACCGCAGCCGCCGGCGACGGCGCGCTTTGCGCCCCAACAGGGCCTGAGGACAACACCAGCGTCAGCGCAAAAGCAGAGGCAATAGAAAAGACGTTTTTCATCTTGGCCTCCTGCTCAGTTCATGCGGGTGTAGTCGTTTTGGCCGTACTGATTGCGGGCCTTCAGGTGCGACTCCCAACTGGCTTTGTCGCCCTGCTTCCAGTCTTTGTTGGCAAACGCCTTGCCGGTGCCGGTGTAGGCGGAGGCATCTTGCTTGCTGGTTTGCAGGGCTTGCGGCCTTTCGCCGCAGGCGCTCAAGGCAGCCAGCATCGCCATTGCAAACAACAGGCGCATCATGATTTCGCTCCTTCAGGGGCAGCAACACCGGGTTGACCTGCTTGCTTGGAACCGTAGGCCGTGCCCCAGCCCCAGACCTCGGCGCCCTTGCCGCGGTGCAGCACCCGGTTGCGGAAAATGTCAGCGACCACGTCACCGTCCCCTGCGATCAAGGCTTTGGTGGAACACATTTCAGCACACACCGGCAGCTTGCCTTCGGCCAGCCGGTTGCGGCCATATTTCTCAAACTCAGCCTGGCTGCCATTGGCTTCGGGGCCACCGGCGCAGAAGGTGCATTTGTCCATCTTGCCGCGCACACCAAACGTGCCTTGCGACGGAAATTGCGGGGCACCAAACGGGCACGCATAGGCGCAGTAACCGCAGCCAATGCACACGTCCTTGTCGTGCAGCACCACACCCTCATCGGTACGGTAAAAGCAGTTGACCGGGCAGACTGCCATGCAGGGCGCGTCGCTGCAATGCATGCAGGCGACCGAGATGGATTTTTCGCCCGGTACGCCATCATTGAGCGTGACCACACGGCGCCGGTTCACTCCCCAGGGCACCTCGTGCTCGTTTTTGCAAGCGGTGACGCAACCGTTGCATTCAATGCAACGCTCGGCGTCACAAACAAATTTCATACGTGCCATACAAATCTCCTCGAATCAGTTGGGGGTTCAGGCCCGCTCAACGTTGCAAACGGTGGTCTTGGTCTCTTGCATCATGGTCACGCTGTCGTAGCCATAGGTGGTACCGGTATTGATGGCTTCACCGCGCACGATCGGTGCCGCGCCATTCGGGTAATACGCCAGCATGTCGGCGCCTTGCCAACGGCCGGAGAAGTGAAACGGCAGGAACACGGTATCGGGCCCGACGCGCTCAGTCACCAGCGCCTGCACATTCATGCGCGCACCGGTGGGCGTTGACACCCAGGCCCGCTCGCCATTTCGAATGCCTTTGTCAGCCGCCACCTTGGGATTGATCTCGATGAACATCTCCTGCTGCAACTCGGCCAGCCAGGGGTTGGAGCGGGTTTCTTCGCCGCCACCTTCGTACTCGACCAGACGGCCCGAGGTCATGATGAACGGGAACTTCTCGTGCACCTTGTCAGCGATATTTTTATCCTGAATCGTCTTGTACAGCGTGGGCAAGCGCCAGAACGCCTTCTTGTCGTCGTGGGTCGGGTACTTGGCCACCAGATCAGGACGGATACCGTACAAGGGTTCGCGGTGCTGCGGAATCGCATCCGGGAAGTTCCACACCACAGCGCGCGCCTTGGCGTTGCCAAACGGATGGCAGCCATGCACCTGCATCACCACACGCTGGATGCCGCCCGAGAGGTCGGTCTTCCAGTTCTTGCCCTCGGCGGCTGTCTTCTCCGCCTCGGTGAGGTCATCCCACCAACCCAGCTTTTTCATCAGCACATGGTCGAACTCTGGGTAACCCGTGGTGATGTCGGCGCCCAGCGAATACGAGCCGTCTTCAGCCAGCAGGTTGACACCTTCACGCTCCACACCAAAGTTGGCACGGAAGTTACCACCACCCTCCATCACGTGCTTGGAGGTGTCGTAAAGGTTGGGCGAGCCGGGGTGCTTGAGCGCGGCCGTGCCATAACAGGGCCAAGGCAAACCAAAGTAGTCACCGGTGAAGTCATAACCGGTTTCCTTGTCTTTGCCGCCCTTGGCCTTGAGCGTTTTCACGTCAAACAGGTGCATGTTGCGCATGTGGGCTTTGAGGCGCTCCGGGCTCTGACCGGTGTAGCCAATGGTCCAGACGCCAGCATTGATTTCACGCAGGATGTCTTCCGGCACGGGCTCATCCATGCCATGGACTTTTTGCATTTTGTAGTTCTTGGACAGTTCCTTGCCAAAACCGAGTTTGTCGGCGAACTGCTGCATGATCATGTGGTCGCTACGGCTTTCCCACAGTGGCTCAATGACTTTTTCACGCCATTGCAAGGAGCGATTGGATGCGGTGACCGAACCGCTGGTTTCAAACTGGGTGGCCGCCGGCAGCAAATAGACCGCCCGGTTCGGGTTCAAGTCTTCGGGTTTGCCGGGCATGGCAGCCATCGCTGCCGTGGCCGATGGGTACGGGTCCACCACCACCAGCAGATCAAGCTTGTCCATGGCGCGTTTCATCTCCAGGCCACGGGTTTGAGAATTGGGCGCATGGCCCCAATAAAACACGCCGCGCAGGTTGGAGTCCTGGTCGATCAGCTCGTTCTTCTCCAGCACGCCGTCAATCCAGCGCGACACCGTGATGCCGGGCTTGCTCATCATGGCGGGGCTGGCAAACTGCTTTTTGATCCACTCAAAATCAACGCCCCAGACCTTGGCGAAGTGCTTCCAGGAGCCTTCCACAAGGCCGTAATAACCGGGCAGTGAATCGGGATTGGGGCCGACATCGGTGGCGCCTTGCACATTGTCGTGACCGCGGAAAATATTGGTGCCGCCGCCGGACTTGCCGACGTTGCCCAAAGCGAGTTGCAAGATGCACGAGGCGCGCACCATGGCGTTGCCAATGGTGTGCTGGGTTTGACCCATGCACCAGACCAGTGTGCTGGGCCGGTTGTCGCTCATCATTTTGGCGACGCGCAGCACCTGCTCTTCTTTGACGCCGCAGGCTTCTTCAACCTTGTCTGGCGTCCACTTGGCCATCACATCCAGCTTGACCTTGTCCATGCCATAGACCCGGTCGTTGATGTACTGCTTGTCTTCCCATCCGTTGTTGAACACGTGGTACAGCACGCCAAACAGGAAGGGGATGTCGGAGCCAGAACGAATACGCACAAACTCATCGGCCTTGGCTGCGGTGCGGGTAAAGCGCGGGTCGACCACGATCATCTTGGTGCCCGTTTCCTTGGCGTGCAGCATGTGCAGCATGCTCACCGGGTGCGCCTCGGCCGCATTCGACCCAATGTACAACGCGCACTTGCTGTTTTGCATGTCGTTGTACGAATTGGTCATGGCGCCATAACCCCAGGTATTGGCCACACCTGCCACCGTGGTGGAGTGGCAAATACGGGCCTGGTGGTCGCAGTTGTTGCTGCCCCAGAAGCTGACAAACTTGCGCAGCAAATACGCCTGTTCGTTGTTGTGCTTGGAGGATCCGACAAAGTACACACTGTCGGGGCCACTGGCTTTTTTCAGCTCCAGCATGCGGGCGCTGATCTCGCTCAAGGCGGTGTCCCAACTGATGCGCTGATATTTGCCATTGACCAGTTTCATCGGGTAGCGCAGGCGGAATTCGCCGTGGCCGTGCTCGCGCAAAGCCGCCCCCTTGGCGCAATGGGCGCCGAGGTTGATCGGTGAATCAAACACCGGCTCCTGACGCACCCAGACCCCGTTTTCAACCACGGCATCGACCGCGCAACCGACCGAACAATGGGTGCACACGGTGCGCTTGATCTCGATCTTGCCTTCACCAATAGCCACAGCACCCTGCGCTGCATCTGCCTTTTTGACCAGAGTCAGCTGCGAGGCCGCCAGCCCGACGCCCACACCCAAGCCGGAGCGGCGCAAAAACGCGCGCCGGTCCATCGTGGGTAAGGCTTGCGACAAGCCCCGGCGCAAACTGTGCACAAATGGGGAACGGGCAACAGGGTCAGATGGCCCTGATTTTCTGGTCAACAACATGGGACTCTCCAAGGTCGATGTGAGGGGGACACTCAGACGCGCGTCGTCTGGTAGTAGTGCTGGACGTGCGCACTCAAGGTGTAGCCACCGCCCTTTTCAGGCGCTGGCTTTGGCGACTCTGCCACCGGCACCGGGCTCTGCGTTTTCAACAAGCTAACCGACGCGACGGCAGCAGCGGCCACGGATGCCGAAAGAAAAAATCCGCGACGGGATGGTTTGGGTTGGCTGTTGGGCATGATGGTCTCCAGGTAATGCTATTTCTTATGCACTTATTTGCATAGCCTATGCAACATGTTTGACTTTACATGATCATGCACAAAAAGATTCGTTTAACCGCCTAGGGAAAACACCAATTCCAACGCAGAAAATGTGAACTGATCGCCCCGCATCAAGCCAGCATGTCAAATCCCTGCGTCTCCACCGCCATAAAGGCACGGGTCAGCTCAGCCAGCGCCGCATAAAAGCGCGCTTTCGGGTGCTGCTGCAAATCGTCACACAGCGACAAAACCCAGGGCTGCAGGTAGGTCGTAAAGAAGGCGCGCTGGCGCGTCAGGTTGGCCACCGCGATGTCGTCGCCGGCGATCAGGTAACGCATCACCTCGCACAGGTAGGCGATGTGGTCTTCGGTATCAAGCATGGCGTCACCCCGAGCCAGGCCGAGTTGACCCAACTCCGTGCGCAGGCGCGCCAGCGGCTTTTCGTTGAGGAAACCGCTCAAGAAATGAGACGCGTAAAGGTAGACCTCGGGCTTGCCGACGCCACCAAACAGGGCATCGTATTCGTCCTGAATCGCGACGTCCGTCATCCCGCGCGCCTGGCCCACCAGGGCGCGCCAGGGTTCTTCCAGAAAAGCCCCAGCCGCCGGCGCCTCCGTCACGGCCAGACGCAGTTTAGCTACCAATTCAGTAGCTGGAGACGCATAGTAAATAAGGGCTAGAAGCCCATAGAGCTCTGAACGGGCGGTTTCTTCGTCAAGCGCGCTGCTGCGCACGGTGTCGGGGGTGGGCAACATGGTCAGAGGTCGGTGATTTTGGTTTCGTTGTCTGCGGAGTAAATGTCGATGACGCGGCAGTCCGCGCACATTTTCAAGCGGGCAAGCGCCTCGCCCTGGAACATGCTGTGGCTGGCCAGCTTGCCGAGCATGGCTTCAATCGCCTTGAGCGTGCCAAACGGTTTTGCGCAACGCACACAGGCGTAGGGCTGCATCGCGTTGAGCACCACGGCTTCATTGCGTTGCGGACTCAGGCTCAAGCGCGGCAGGAGCTTCAGGGCTTGTTCCGGGCAGGTCTTGACGCACAAGCCGCATTGCACGCAATTTTTCTCAATAAACCGGAGCTCCAGGGCCTGCGGGTTATCTTGCAGCGCGCTGGCCGGGCAGGCGTTGACGCAGCTCAGGCACAGGGTGCAGGCGTCTTTGTTGATGACGAGAGCCCCCATCGGCGAGCCGGTGGCGGGCAGCGCAATCACGTCGTTTTTAACCGGAGCATGTTCGATCAAATGGCTGAGCGCCAGCTCCAGCGTGGCACGCTTGTCCGCCTGCACCGCAAAGCCCGCCGTGCGGCCGACCGTCTGCGCCGGGGCCGCCTGCAAGTCGTTGTCAAGCGCTGCCAGGTCACGCGCGTCTTTGACCTGGAGCAGGCGGAAATGCTCGCCCTGGTAGCCCAACCCCGACAGAATGGCCTGCGCCACCGCCATCTGGCCCTCGAGTGCCACACGGTATTGCGGCGCTTCTTCGTCCGTCAGCAGCACCCACACCTGCGACGCTCCATAACAAACGGCAGACAGCCAGACCTCCAGTCCCAACGACGAGGTGTGCCACAGCGCCAGCGGCAAGACCCGGGCCGGTACGCCGTGCGTGCCTGTTTTGCTGGCACGCTCCAGCTGCGCGGCGCGCCCCAGATCGCCCAGCAAGCGCGCGCCTGCGCCCTGGCTGTGCAGCAGCAGCGCGGCATTCTTGCCGCCACTGCGGGTGTAGGTCGCCAGCAGGGTCTTGAGCTTGACGCCTTGATCGCTGGCGCGCGGGTAGGCAAAGCCCATGGCACCGGTCGGACACACCGTGCTGCAGGTGCCGCAACCAATGCACAGGTTCGGGTTGACTTTGATTTGCTGATGCCTGCGGTCGCTTTCAATCGCCGAGGCCGAGCAGACGTCGATGCAGGCGGTGCAACCCGTTTTCTCGTTGCGGCTATGCGCGCACAGCTTGGGTTTGTAGACAAAAAAGCGCGGCTTCTCGAACTCGCCGACCAAGCCGCGTAGCTGCAGCAGTGTCCCCAGCTCACGCCCATCCCAGCGCAAATAACCCTGCGGCAAGGCGTGCTGACTGAAGGCGGGCGTGGCGCGCAAATCCAGCACCAGATCGAAGGTTTCGGTGGCGGTTTCGGGCGCGCGATTGAAGTCAATCGCCCCGGCCACCTGGCAGACCTTGACGCAGGCGCGGTGTGCCTGGCAGGCGCTCAAATCAACCTGGTAATCCAGCCCGATGGCATCTTCCGGGCAGACCGCCAGACAGGCGTTGCAGCGGGTGCATAAATCCAGATTAATCGGATTGTTGCGCAGCCACTGGAGTTCAAAGGCACCGAGCCAGCCGCCCAAGGACTGGATCTGCCCGCCCAGCACCGGGTAACGCCGCTCCTGCGCCGCGCCAGCATCGCCTGCGCCTTGGCTGAACAGCGTCACGTCCAGCGCATCGCCCAGCAACTCGGCAGCGCGTTCAGCCGCGCCCAGCTCACCAATGATCAACAGCCGCCCGG
>DATCIC010000336.1:0-2742 GCA_036508025.1 Rhodoferax sp.
CCAATCGTCGGCTGTGACCGACCGCCTGATCATCATTGCCCTGGACCCCGGCCACGGCGGTGAAGACCCCGGCGCCATCGGCCCCGGCGGCACGCGAGAAAAAGATGTGGTGTTGCGCCTGGCGCACCGATTGCGTGACCGCATCAATGCGGCCAGCATCCATGGCAACACCGTGCGCGCCTACCTCACGCGGGATGCCGATTTCTTTGTGCCGCTGGGCGTGCGTGTTCAAAAGGCCAGGCATGTCCAAGCTGACCTGTTTATCAGCATCCATGCCGATGCGTTTTTCACCCCGCATCCGCAGGGCGCCAGCGTGTTTGCCCTGAGCCAGGGCGGCGCCTCCAGCAGTGCGGCGCGCTGGATGGCGGCGAAGGAAAACAAAGCCGACCAGATTGGTGGCTTGAATGTGAAGGCCCGGGACGCGCAGGTGACGCGGGCCCTGTTTGACATGAGCACCACCGCCCAGATCAACGACAGCCTGAAGCTCGGCAGCGCCATGCTGGGCGAGATCGGCCGGGTCGGCAAGCTGCACAAAGGCCAGGTCGAGCAAGCCAGCTTTGCCGTGCTGAAGGCGCCCGACATCCCCAGCGTTCTGGTAGAAGCTGCTTTTATCAGCAACCCGGACGAAGAGATCAAGCTCAACAGCGAGACCTACCAGGAGCAGTTGGCCAGCGCGCTGATGCGCGGTATTGAAGGCTACTTCTCCAAAAATCCGCCGCTGGCCAGGAATCGTCCGGTTTAAGTTAGAGCCAGACAGCCGGGGTTGATGGCGTTGCGGCAACAGTAGTTACCCTAATTGCGCCAAGCCAGGCAAGCGCACCAGAATCACGCCTTATTGACTTGGCTGCCGTCACCGGCGTTGCTCCAAAAAATTGCCATGACTGCTGCTGCTCTCGATCTCATTCATGCTGTGTTTGCCAAGACCGCCGCTGGTCAACAAGAGATCCAGTCTCGTTCGTTGGGCTTGGGGCCGATGCCACGGCGGCTGCTGGTGCTCGTTGACGGAAAACGCAGCGGCCAGGAACTCGCCGTCTTCGCTGCGGGCCAAGACGTCCAAGCATTGCTCACCCAATTGATAGTGATCGGCTGCATTGAGGCACGAGCGCTGATCGAAGCGGTGCCAGGCGGGGACACCGAGCTGGCGGGCCTGCCTGCAGCCGAAACACGCAGCCAGAAGGACGTCGAGATGGCGCGCAACTTCATGACCAATACCACCAACACGGTGTTCGGGATGAACCTGCGGCTATCGACAGTGGAAGCCATTTTCGGCTGCCAGACGACCGAGGATCTTCGACGCGTCTACCCGCTTTGGGTCGAGACCATGAACTCCAGCGGGATCGGTGCCAAGCGCCTGCCAGATTTTCGCGAGAAGCTGTTCAAGGTACTCTGAGCGGCCAGGCAGCCGTCCATAGTGACCGGGAGCATTGCGCCTCAGACTTGCACTGCGTTGCGCCGCGACTTCCAGGCGCCAAATAGGATCACCAGCCCGGGAATCAGAATCAGGGCCCAAATGATCTTGTCCAGATTCGCTTTCACAAACGGAATATTGCCGAAAAAATAGCCGATGGTGATAATGCCGACCACCCAGAGTGTGCCGCCGGTCACATCAAACATTGTGAAGCGGGTCCGGCTCATCTTCGCCACACCGGCCACAAAAGGCGCAAAGGTGCGCACAAAGGGCATGAAGCGCGCCGCCACAATGGTGATTCCGCCATAGCGCTCGTAAAAGTCATGCGCCCGGTCAAAGGCGGCTTTGTTGAACAGCCGGGAGTCCTCCCACTTGAATACGCGCGGCCCAAAGTAGCGCCCCAGCGAATAATTGGATTGGTTGCCCAGCACGGCCGCCGCCAGCAACAACCCGACCGACAGCGGGTAATTCATCAGCCCGACACCGCACATGGCGCCGACCACAAACAGCAGCGAGTCGCCGGGCAGAAAGGGCATGACGACGACACCGGTCTCGATAAAGATCACCAAAAACAACAGCGCATACACCCACAGGCCGTAGCTGCGCACAAAAGCCTCCAGGTACTTGTCAACGTGCAGGATGAAGTCGAAGAGAGAGGTAATGATTTCCATGGGGCTGGATAATAGCGCCGTGAACGCTGCCCTGCCCCCCTCCCCTCGCCGCCCGATCCGCGAACTGCCCGACGCGCTGATCAGCCAGATTGCCGCCGGTGAGGTGGTGGAGCGCCCGGCCTCGGTGGTGCGCGAGCTGGTGGACAACGCGCTCGATGCGGGCGCCACGCAGGTCACGGTGCGGCTGCTGGCCGGTGGCGTGCGCCTGATTGCGGTGGAAGACGACGGCGCCGGCATCCTGCGGGAAGAACTGCCACTGGCCTTCAAGCGCCACGCCACCAGCAAGATCAGCAGCCTGTCTGACTTGGAGTCGGTGGGCACCATGGGTTTCAGGGGCGAGGCGCTGGCTGCTATTAACTCAATAGCTGACTGCTCAATCCTGTCAAGGGCTACAGGCCAAAACAGTGCTTATTCCCTGGATGGTGGCAGCGGCGAGTTACAGCCGGTGGCGCGCAGCACCGGCACCACGGTGGAGGTCAAGGAACTGTTCTTCAGCACCCCGGCGCGGCGCAAATTCCTGAAAACCGACGCCACCGAGCTGGCGCACTGCGTCGAGGCGGTGCGCCGCCACGCCCTGGCGCGCCCCGATGTGGGCTTTGCCATCTGGCATGAGGGCAAACTGGTGGAGCAGTGGCGGCGCTGCGAGAGCCGCGGCCCGGCGCT
>DATCIC010000337.1:0-6338 GCA_036508025.1 Rhodoferax sp.
CACCCGCCAAGCCATCAGGGAATGCCAGCACGACACCCAAAAACATGGCAGCCATCAAGAACAGCCACAAGTCCGGGAAAGTCTCGGAGAAGTAGGTCTTTCCAAAATTGACCACCAGGGTGCCGTAGACGGCGCCAACCAGCGACATGCGGCCGCCCACGGCCGCATAAATCACCATCTCAATCGACGGAACAATACCGACCAGGGAGGGCGACATAAAGCCCACCTGCAGCGTAAACATGGCGCCGCCGACCGCTGACAACAGCGCTGAAAAGCAAAATGCAAACACCCGAAACATGGCCACGTCATAGCCCGAAAACCTGACCCGGTCTTCCTTGTCCCGCATGGCCAGCAACAGCGTACCCAGCTTGCTTTTCTGGATCCAGGCACACAGCACAATGGACCCCAGCAACAGACCAACCGTGACAAAGTACAGAATGTATTTCGCGCTGTCGGTGCGGGTATCCCAGCCCAGCAGCGTCTTCAGGTCGGTCATGCCGTTGACGCCTCCGGTGTAGCCCTGCTGCCCCACGATCAACACCGTCAGAATCAGCGCCACGGCCTGCGTGATGATGGCGAAATAGACCCCGCCGACCCGTCGTTTGAACATGGCATAGCCAATGATGAATGCCAATAACGATGGGACAACAATAATAATAAGGAGCGTCAGGGGAAAGGACCTGAAGGGCTCCCAAATCAGAGGCAGCGACGTAATTTGATTCCAGTCCATGAAGTCGGGTATGCCCGGGGTGGACTGGATCTTGGTGGTGATGGGATCGCTGGCCTCAAGCTTGAGAAACATGGCCATGCCATAGCCGCCCAAACCAAAGAAAACACCTTGGCCCAAGCTCAGAACGCCACCATAACCCCACAGCACGACCAGACCCAATGCCACGAACGAGTAGCTCAGGTATTTGCCCACCAGATTCAGGCGAAACAGGTCAAGGGACAGCGGAAAAATAACCAGCAGCAGCACAGCCAGCAAGAGCACGCTGCCCATGCTGTGACGCTCTACCCATTGCTTGATGTTGTTCATTTGAAACTCCTTTTTTGAAATCAGTTTCGGTCGACGACTCAGCGACGTACCTTGGAGGCAAAAAGCCCTTGCGGTCGCAACATCAGAATGATCACAACCAGTGTCAGGGTCAGCACTTTGGCCATGGAGCCGGTCAAGAAGAATTCAGAAATGGACTGGGTCTGCGCAATGCTGAAGGCTGAAACGACCGTGCCCAACAAGCTGGCCGCCCCGCCAAAAGTCACCACCAGGAACGCATCGACGATGTACAGCGAACCACTGGTTGGCCCTGTGGATCCGATGGTGGTGAACGCCGCGCCGGCAACGCCCGCGATGCCGCAACCAATGGCAAACGTGAGTCGATCGGTCTTGCTGGTGTTGATGCCGGTGGCGTTGGCCATCACCCGATTCGCCACCGTGGCACGTACCCGCAAACCCCACCGGGATTTGTAAAGTGCCAACAACACACCGCCCGTGACCACCAGCGTCAGCCCCATCACAAACAGGCCATTGATCGGAATATCGAGCCCCTCTGCAGGTGCCCACGAACCCATGAGCCAATCTGGCAGGGTCGGACTCACCTCTTTGGCGCCAAAGCTGGTTCGAAAAATCTGCTGCATGCCCAGCGACAAGCCCCAGGTGGCCAAAAGCGTATCCAGGGGACGTTTGTAGAGGTGGCGGATGAAGGCCCATTCGGCCAGCCAGCCAACCGCGAAGGCGAAAAGGAAAGCCGCCGCAATCGCGAACGGGAAATAGGATTGCACCAACTTGGGTGCGTAGGTCTCGGCCAGGTAGGAAAACAGGTAGATGGTGTAGGCGCCAATGGTCATGAATTCGCCATGCGCCATGTTGATCACCCCCATCTGCCCGAAAATGATGGCGAGCCCCAGGCCCATCAGCAGAAGAACAGAAAACAGGCTCAAACCTGCAAAGCCCTGCATCAGGCCGATATTGAGCATTTCAGAAGGTGTCATGACGGGCTCCGGAAACAGATGGAATGACTCGAAGGAGGGTTCGACTTGGCAGATCCCGGCCGGTCCGTGACGCCACAAGGCGAGGACGGGCCAGCCGGGAACCAGGTCTTACTGGTAGCCTTTGGGGAAGGGGTTGGGTTCGATCAACGCTGGTGACTCGGCCACCACCTTGAACTGACCGTCAGCCTGCGCCTGCCCGATCCGCGCCTTGCTCCACAAGTGATGGTTTTCATGCAACTTCACGTAGCCCTCGGGCGCTGTCTTCAACTCAATGCCAGCCGATGCGGCGGCGATCTTGTCAACGTCGAAGCTACCGGCCTTCTCGACAGTGGCCTTCCAGAGCCAGGGGCCCAAGTAGGCGGCCTGTGTCACGTCTCCAATTACCGCGTCCTTACCGTACTTGGCTTTGAAGGCAGACACAAAAGCTTTGTTGTTGGCGTTGTCCAGCGATTGGAAATACTTCATCGACGCATAGAAACCATTCATGTTTTCTCCGCCAATGCCCAACACCTCGTCTTCGGTCACCGAGATGGTCAACAGGAACTGCTTGGCAGCCGTGACGCCGGCCGCCTTGAGTTGCTTGTAGAACGCAACGTTAGAGCCGCCCACCACGGCGATGAATATGCAGTCCGGCTTGGCCACCTTGATCTTGTTGATCAGTGAATTGAAGTTGGTCGCACCCAGCGGGTAATACTCTTCGCCCACCACCTTGCTGCCAGCGGGCAGATGGCCTTCAATGTGCTTGCGCCCGATCTTCATGGATGTGCGCGGCCAGATGTAGTCAGAGCCCACCAGGAAGAAAGTTTTTGCCTTTTTCTCCTTCGAAGCCCAATCCAGGCCAAAGAGAATTTGTTGCGTGGCTTCCTGCCCGGTGTAGATGACGTTTTTGCTTTGTTCCAGACCTTCGTAGAAGGTCGGGTAATACAACATACCGTTTTCTTTCTCGAAAATCGGCAGCACCGCCTTGCGTGATGCCGAGGTCCAGCAACCGAACACAGCCGCCACTTTGTCATTGACCAGCAATTTTTTGGACTTTTCAGCGAAGGTCGGCCAGTCAGAAGCGCCGTCTTCCTTGATCACCTTGATCTTGCGTCCGAGCACGCCACCCATGGCATTGATCTGGTCAATGGCCAACTGCTCGGCCTGAATGGAACCCGTCTCTGAAATCGCCATGGTGCCGGTCGACGAATGCAGTTGACCCACGGTGACTTCAGTGTCTGTGACGGCCAGCTTGGTGGTGTTGACCTTGGCGGTGGGGAACTGCTGGGCCTGTGCCCAAAGGGGCAGACCCGCCAGAAGCGGCGCAGCGGCCATGCCTTGCATCAGGCGCCGGCGGTTGAGAAGAGAGGGTGTATCGCGATGGTCATTCGACATGGTGAGCTCCTGCGGTTGAAGAAAAACGTGGCAAAGAATGATTGCTGGTGTCGATCATCAAAAAAAAGGCACCTGCAGCCCATACGTCAATCAACGTAGTCGTGTCCAAAAAAAGACGCTCATCACACGCGGCGCGTTTCTTGCTTATCTTTTTGAATTCACTGGAGTTCCGGTTTGGCCACTGCACCACAAAAGATATTTCGCATCCGTCGTGACTACAACGCCTGGGTCGCTGATGAATCGATCGAGGACTACGCGCTGCGCTTCACACCGCGCAGCTTTCGCAAGTGGTCGGAGTGGCGGGTGGGCAACACCGCTTTTGGCGCCGTGTCCTTTCTGGTGCTCGAAGCCATCGGCGGCACCATGGCACTCAATTACGGCTTTAGCAACGCCCTGTGGGCCATCCTGGTGGTGGGCCTGATTACCTTCTGCACTGGCTTGCCCATCAGCTATTACGCCGCCCGCTACGGGGTCGATATGGACCTGTTGACCCGCGGTGCTGGTTTTGGTTACCTGGGCTCGACCATTACTTCACTGATCTATGCCAGCTTCACCTTCATTTTCTTTGCGCTGGAAGCGGCCATCATGGCGCTGGCGCTTCAGATGTACCTTCAAATCCCGATCGTCTGGTGCTACGCCATCAGCGCCTTGCTCATCGTCCCCCTGGTCATCCGCGGCATCACTTTGATTTCCAGATTGCAGATGTGGACACAAGGACTTTGGGGCCTCTTGTTGCTGCTGCCGTATCTGGCCGTGCTCTGGAAAAATCCTCAGGCTTTTTTCGATTTCACCGGCCTCGTCGGCCGTACATCGCAAAGCAGCAATTTCAACCCGCTGATGTTTGGGGCGGCGGCAACCGTGGCCTTCTCACTGGTGGTGCAGATTGGCGAGCAGGTGGATTTCCTTCGCTTTCTGCCTGAAAAGACCCACGCCAATCGCAAACGCTGGTGGGCCGCCGTGTTGATGGCGGGACCGGGCTGGATCGTGCTGGGCATGCTCAAGATGCTGGGCGGCGCATTCCTGGCATTTTTGGCCTTGCAGCATGGGCTGTCCGCGTCCGAAGCGGCGGAGCCGACCCAGATGTACCTGGCTGGTTTTTCCTACGTATTTACCGATCCGGCCTGGGTGGTGGCAATCACGGTCGTTTTCGTGGTGGTGTCCCAGGTCAAGATCAACCTGACCAATGCTTATGCCGGTTCACTCGCCTGGTCCAACTTTTTTGCGCGCCTGACACACAGCCACCCCGGGCGCGTCGTGTGGCTGGTGTTTAACGTCGCCATCGCCCTGTTACTGATGACGCTGGGTGTTTTCTCGGCATTGGAAAAGGTGCTTGGGCTGTACGGCAACGTCGCCATTGCCTGGGTCGGTGCCCTTGTCGCCGATCTGGTGATCAACAAGCCCCTGGGCTTGAGCCCGCCCGGCATTGAGTTCAAGCGCGCGCATTTGTACGACATCAACCCGGTGGGCCTGGGTTCGATGCTGTTTGCGGCCATGTTGGCGGTGGTGGCTTATACCGGTGCCCTGGGCCGGCAAGCGGAGGCGTTCTCGCCCTTCATTGCCCTGGGCACAGCGTTGGTCTTGTCACCTTTGCTGGCCTGGTTGACCCGCGGGCGCTACTACATGGCCCGCGCACCCCAGGCCATCGGTGTGCCAGGTCAAATGGTGAAGTGCCATGTCTGTGAAAACACCTTTGAGACCGAGGACATGGCCAGTTGTCCCGCCTACGGTGCGCCGATTTGCTCCTTATGCTGCACGCTGGAGTCGCGTTGCCACGACCGCTGCAAAACCGGGTCCCGAGCGGCTGAACAAGCTGAACAACTCCTCGGATTTTTACTGCCACAGGCCTTGTCCAGCCGAATAAATTTTCGCGCGGGCCACTACTTTGTGGTGACGCTGTCACTGTGTGCCTTGCTCGCGACGGTAATGGGCATGGTCTACCTGCAAGAAACAGCACTCCCTTCATTGACAGATCCGTCTGCCATGCTGCAGTCTGCATTCATCAAAGTATTTGCCATGCTGCTACTGATTGTGGCGGTGTGCAGTTGGTGGGTGGTGCTGGGTAGTGAAAGTCGTTTCATGGCACAGGATGAATCCAATCATCAGAACCAGCTGCTCTCGCGCGAGATTGAAGCCCATCAACGGACGGATGAGGCACTGCAAAGCGCCAAGGAACTGGCCGAATCCGCCAACCAGGCAAAGACGCGCTATGTGGCTGGCGTGACGCATGAATTGCGCACGCCACTCAACAGCATTCTGGGCTACTCACAAATCCTGCTCAAAAGCGAAGCTTTGGTCAACCCTTCCCGGGAAGCGGTGCAGACCATCCAGCGCAGCGGGGAGCACTTGTTGGCGCTGGTGGACGGGCTGCTCGATCTGGCCCGCATCGAAGCCGGCCGCTTGCGACTGGAGCCGGTCGCCCTGCCCCTGCCCGATTTCCTTGACGGCTTGGTCCGCATGATGCGGCCCCAGGCGCAAGCCAAGGATGTGAACTTTATCTACACCCACAGCGGGCGTATGCCTGCCTGGGTGCAAGCAGACGCCAAACGTTTGCGCCAAATCATCATCAACCTGCTCAGCAATGCTGTGCGCTTCACGGATCAAGGCAGCGTGACGCTGCATGTAGACTGCCGCAGTGATGTGATTCGATTTGACGTGATAGACACTGGCATCGGCATCGCCGCACAGGACCAGCAGCGGATCTTCATGCCTTTCGAGCGCGGTGCCGCCGGGCGTCGACGCGGCGTACCGGGTACCGGACTGGGCTTGACCATCACCGCCTTGCTCACCTCGCTCATGGGGGGTGACCTGTCCCTGCACAGTGAACAGGACCAAGGCAGCACCTTCAGCGTGCGTCTGTACCTGCGCGAAATTGATGACCCGGGCCCTCAAACTGATCCACTGCACCAGATTGAAGGCTTCTTCGGCCAGCGCAGAACCTTGCTGGTGGTGGACGATCAACCGGTGCAGCGCCAAAT
>DATCIC010000338.1:0-5404 GCA_036508025.1 Rhodoferax sp.
CCGCCACGGCTACGCCCGCTTCTCTGGCATAGGGCAGGGCGCCAAATTTGGCGCTGTCGTTGGCGTAATAGCCCAGACCCGGCGTGTACAGAGCCAAGGCCATGAATTCATCAAAGCCAATCCAGCCGCCATGGTGAGCGATGGTTTGGCCAATGTGAGTGCCGAGGGCGCTCGTTAAACTGTAGGGTATTGTCATAACACGCTCAATTGTCACCGAATGTCTGCCCCCACTTCAACCCGCACGGTCCTGGTTACCGGCGCTGCCAAACGCCTGGGGCGTGAAATCGCGCTCGCGCTGGCCAAAGACGGCTGGCAGGTGGCGGTGCACTACCGGGACTCGCTCGAAGATGCTGCAAAAACAGTAGCTGACTGCGTCCATTTGGCGGGGGCTAGCGCCTTATTTCGTGCAAATTTAACGAACGAGGCAGCGGTTCGCGAGTTGCTGCCGCAGGTCATTGCGCAATTCGGCCGGGTTGACGCCGTCGTTAACAGCGCTTCCGCCTTCGAGTACGACAGCGCCGCCAGTTTCAGTTTTGCCGCGATGGACAAGCACATGCGCAGCAATGCCGGGGCCGCCATTATTCTGGCCCAAGCCTTGCACGCCCATGTGCTGGCGCGCGACCAGCCGAGCAGCGCGCAGAGCGAGCACCCGCTGGGCGTGGTGGTCAACCTGCTGGACCAAAAATTGTGGAACCAGAACCCCGATTTTTTCAGCTACACCCTGTCCAAAGCCGCACTGGAGGCGGCCAACACCATGCTGGCGCTGGCGCTGGCGCCGCACCTGCGTGTGGTCGGCGTGGCACCGGGCCTGACGCTGACCAGCCACCTGCTGAACCACGACAAGTTTGAAGCGCTGCACAAGCTTTCGCCGCTGGGCCGCTCGTCGACGGCGGCGGATGTGGCGGCGACCGTAAAATTTGCCATCGACAACCAGTCCATCACCGGCACCACACTGCTGGTGGATGGCGGCCAGCACCTGATGAAATTCGAACGCGATTTTTCCATGCTGTGACCCTCGGTCACCGCCAACTCTCTCACCTCAAAAATGATGACCTCCCACACCAGCGGCCACACCCTGGGTCAGCAAACCCTGAGCCTCACCGGCCTGCGCTTTAACGCTAACCTGGGCATTCTGGAAGCTGAAAAAACCGCGCCCCAGCCGATTCAGGTCGATGCCGAACTCAGTCTGGGCACCCAGCCCCTGTTGCCCTTCGACGATGATATTCATCGTGTTCTCGACTACCGCAAGGTGCGAAAAATCATCATTGACGAATGCACCGCTGAGCACGTCAACCTGTTAGAGACCCTGATTGGCAAGCTGGCCAATCGGCTGATGCAACTGCCCGGCGTGCTGGGCGTGCGGGTGAAGATTGCCAAGTTGGAAATTTTTGACGACTGTGAAGTGGCGATTCGCATGGAAACCGGACAGTGGTAGCAAGAGCTGATAGGAACAAGATGATGAATGCAGTCTGGACAGACAACGATACGCAAGCCGAAGATTTGAGCCCACAAGGTCGCGTTGCAAGCCAACTTGTCAGGCTGAAGTCTGACCTGCAAGCCTTTGCTGCCGCGACAGCGAGTGCCCCGGCAGCGCGCGAACCGAAAATCGAGCGTGAAACCCACAAGCTTGAAAAACGCCTGTGCCGCCAGGTCGGCCAGGCCATCATGGACTTCAACATGATTGAAGAGGGCGACCGCGTCATGGTCTGCGTCTCGGGTGGCAAAGACAGCTATGGGCTGCTGGACATTTTGCTCAAAATGCAGAAGCGCGCGCCGATCAATTTTGAAATTGTGGCCGTCAACCTGGACCAGAAGCAGCCCGGCTTTCCGGCGCACATCCTGCCCGAGTACCTGGCCAAGCTCGGCATCGAGTTTCACATCGAGACGCAAGACACCTACAGCATCGTCAAAAAGGTCATTGCCGAGGGCAAAACCATGTGCAGCCTGTGCAGTCGTCTGCGCCGGGGCATTTTGTACCGGGTGGCGGACGAGCTCAAAATCACCAAGATCGCGCTCGGCCACCACCGCGACGACATGCTGCAAACCTTCTTCTTGAACATGTTCTTCGGTGGCAAACTCAAGGGCATGCCGCCCAAGCTGGTGAGCGACGACGGCGGCCATATCGTGATCCGTCCGCTGGCCAACGTGGCCGAAAAAGACCTGACGCGCTGGGCCGCGCACCGCCAGTTCCCCATCATCCCGTGCAGCTTGTGTGGCAGCCAGGAAAACCTGCAGCGCCAGCTCATTGGCCAGATGCTGCGTGACTGGGAAAAGCAATACCCCGGGCGCACCGAGACCATGTTCACCGCGCTGCAAAACGTGGTGCCCTCGCACCTGATGGACGCCACGCGCTATGACTTCAAGGGCCTCAAAATCACCGGTGTGCCGGATGCCGATGGCGACCGGGTGTTTGATGAAGAAGCTTTCCCGATTGCCAAGCTGGCCGGTGTACAGGTGCTGGGTTCGCTTTGTTGAATTTATAAGAAATAAGCCTCTAGCCCTTATGCAGTATGCGTGAGCAGCTTCTTTAATAATAGTAACCGACGCATAAAAACCGTCTGAACCCCCATGCACGCCACCCGCATCATTGCCGTTCGCCACGGCGAAACCGCCTGGAATGTCGATACCCGCATCCAGGGGCAGCTCGACATCGAACTCAACGCCAAAGGCCAATGGCAAGTCCAGCGCCTGGCCAAGGCCTTGGCGCACGAGCCCATCAGTGCCATTTATTCCAGTCATTTGCGGCGCGCCCATGACACCGCACGCGCCATTTCCAGTGCCACCGGCCGCACGCTGCAGACCCACGCCGGCTTGTGCGAGCGCGGTTTTGGCGTGTTTGAGGGCAAGACCTTTGCCGAGCTTGACGCCGTCTGGCCCGAGCAGGCGCTGCGCTGGCGCCAGCGCGATCCGCTGTGGGCGCCTGAAGGGGGTGAATCGCTGATTGACCTGCGCGAACGCATCACGCGCACCGCCTCTGAATTGGCGGCGCGCCACGTGGGCGAGCAAATTGTGCTGGTCGCGCACGGCGGTGTGATGGACGTGCTGTACCGCGCAGCCACCGGGCAGGAGTTGCAGGCGCCGCGCACCTGGGACCTGGGCAACGCCGCCATCAACCGCCTGCTGTGGACGCCCAGTGGCTTCACGCTGGTGGGCTGGTCCGACACGCGCCATCTGGACGACGATGCGCTCGATGAGATGAGCGCCTGATCATGCACAACGCCAGACCGGTGGCCACGGCGGTTCCCACTACACTTGCCTGAAGCAAGCCCCATCAACCGATTCAGCGGCTTCAGCGCCCAGGAAATGTCTCCTTCGGCGCGTCAACTTTTGGAGAATTTCAGTGCAGCTTGTTTGTCTTGACCTTGAAGGTGTTCTCGTTCCTGAAATCTGGATCGAGTTTGCCAGTCGCACCGGCATCCCGGCGCTCGCGCGCACCACGCGCGATGAGCCGGACTACGACAAGCTGATGAAGTATCGGCTCGACTTGCTCAAGACCCACAAGCTGGGTCTGCCCGATATTCAAAAGGTGATCTCGGACATGGGGCCGATGGCCGGTGCCCGTGACTTTCTGGACGCGCTGCGGCGCGACTACCAGGTCATCATCCTGTCCGACACTTTTTACGAATTTGCCATGCCATTGATGGTGCAACTGAACATGCCGGTGTTGTTCTGCCACAAGCTGGAGGCCGATGCCGCTGGCTTTCTGGTGAACTACCACCTGCGCATGCCAAACCAGAAAAAAGAAGCGGTGCAGCGCTTTCGGGAACTGCAATTCAAGGTGATTGCGGCCGGGGACTCCTACAACGACACCGCGATGCTGGCCGCGGCCAACGCCGGCATCCTGTTTCATCCACCGCAAAACGTGATCGACGAGTTTCCCCAGTTCCCGGTCACGCTGAACTACACCGAGCTGCGCGCTGAGATTGACAAGGCTGCGAAACGATAACGACTTTTGAGTTTCTGGGGCAGCCGCTGTGCGGCGGTTGCCGACGTAGGTCTGCCCAAAATGCTCGCTCCATACCCGACATTCACCCCAGTAGACTGACCGTCAGCAATGTGGTGTCGATTTCGAGGATCGCTGCACCCGCCAACGACCAGAAGCGGACTATCGCGCTTACATTTCGTTTGTATCGTGGTGACCTGGCGCTACCGACCATTAGAGTACGGTCGGCGTCGAGTCTTTGTTGGCTCCCCGATCTGGGCTCGAACCAATATTTATCCATTGGTCTAACGCGGGTTATGCTTATAATTTGATGCAATATGCATCCGTAGCCCCCCGTGTTACCGCAACGGGGCCCCGCGACGTCGAGTTGTTTGACAGGCAGGCATTCAGTTAAACGTTGCAGCAAGAAAAGGGGAGCCACCATGAAGCCATTAATTTCGAAATTTGCCACGCTGATAGTTGTTGCGACCGTATTGTCTGCACTTTCGTCAACTGTGCACGCCGGCACTATGAACGTCAAGACCAAGGACGGCGGGACTATTCAGACTAAAGATTTTCTACATAATGGAATTACGATTCCGGACTGGAATAACCGCGGCTATTGGTTACTATCGGGGACAAAAGGTTATTGCGCTCCAAATCAGAAATGCATCGCACGGACCACTGCTTACGCTATTTCCTACATAGAACAAACAGGTTATTTTGGGATCGACTTGTTGAAGCAGCCCATCGGGAAGGCTAGGCGAGAAGCCGAACAGTTTCTTCTCCGCATCTTAGGAGTCACTCCGAACGAACTATGTCGTCTTGATTACCAGCTCTCAACCAATTGGCGCGTGGACCAGAAGTACGCAGGTGTCGACCTAAGTTTCAGCTTTTGTCCTGGTGCCACGCCGCTGTAAGAGAGAACAACCAAAAGGGAGTGGCATGAAAATCGCGGCTGGCATCGCTGGTATTCTTCTTGGCATATTTTCACTCACGTATGTGGGAATCTTCGGCAGTATGGCCGGCGCTGCTGCTGGGCTCCTCGGGTCAATTCCGTCTCAAGGGAATAACCTGAGCCAATGGGCCGACATGGCCAAGGTGCTTTCGTGGTTAGCCCCACTCGCTACAATCGTAGGCGGAATAGTAACCTTCGCCAACCCACTCATTGGCGGAGTCTTCCTTGGCGTAAGCGCCTTCCTACATTGGCATCTCCTAGGATTAGGACTTATCGGTAAGCTCTTCGTTCTTCCTATTGGAGCCACTGCAGCACTTGCGCTCCTCGCCAGCTCTTCAACTCGCCCCGCTACCAATCTGGCGGCACGCCAGACTTACGCTGAACTGATCTTGCCCCTGTTTTCCATACTCCTTAAGCCACGTATTATGCGGACTTCCTGTCTTGCTGCTGGGCCGCTGTCCAGCGTTGCTCAAACGTCATCGGACTGACATAGCCCAACGTCGAGTGCAATCTCTTGTGGTTGT
>DATCIC010000339.1:0-4729 GCA_036508025.1 Rhodoferax sp.
CCCGGCAACGCTTGCGCAGCGCCGCCGCTAAAACGCGCCAGCACGTCGCGCCGCGCCGCGTCCATCTGTCGCGCAGCATCGAGCAACTGCTCGCCTGCCGCGGTCAATTTGGCCCCGCCGCCACCCGCCCCGCCCACCGCCCGGTCCACCAGCGCCACGCCGGCCAGATTGGTCAAGGTATGAATCGCCTGCCAGGCGGCCTTGTAGCTCACCCCGGCCTGGCGGGCCGCCTCCGAGATGGACCCGGTGCTGCCGATCAAGCGCAGGATGTCCATGCGTTTGTCGGCCGGCTCGTGGCTTAAAGCCTCGATAGAAAAAACGTCTTTGCTCATGCCCGGCATTGTGCGGCAAGCGTCTGGCGTCTGGTTCGGCGCGCAATTCCGATACACTTTCGTTATTCATAATTAGAATAGCGATACCACCTGCATGGTCTGGCGACTTGGTTTTTGGCGCCTTTTTTCCGTTTTCACATGGAGTTTTCTGATGAAGCTTTGCATCAAAAATCTGACGCTTGGCGCTGTTGCGCTGGCGTTTTCAGCCGCCAGCCTGGCCGGCCAAGCGCAGGTGGCGGTAGCTGCCAACTTTGCCGAGCCCATCAAGGCCGTGGCCGCTGTGCTGAAGAAAACAACTGGCCACACCCTCCAGGTCACGCTGGGGAGCACGGGCAAGCTCTATGCCCAGATCAAAAACGGCGCGCCGTTTGATGTGCTGCTGGCAGCCAACACCGCCACCCCCGCCGCGCTAGAGAGCGATGGTCTGACCACGCCTGGGAGCCGCTTCACTTACGCCACCGGCAAGCTGGTCCTGTGGTCGGCCGATGCCACCAAGGTGGATGCCAGGGGCGACGTGCTCAAGAGCGACAACTTTCGCAAGGTGGCTTACGCCAACCCCAAAACCGCGCCCTATGGCGTAGCGGCAGTGCAGGTCATGGACAAACTCGGCTTGACCTCTACCCTGACCCCCAAGCTGGTGCAGGGCGAGAGCATTGGCCAGACCTTCAACTTTGTGCACACCGGCAATGCAGAGATCGGCTTTGTCGCCATGTCGCAAGTCTTGCAGGGCGGCAAGCTCAAGGGCGGCTCCATGTGGGTGGTACCGCAAAATCTGTACAGTCCGATCCAGCAAGATGCCGTGCTGCTGCAACACGGTGCCAACAACCCGGCGGCCCAAGCGCTGATGAAACTGCTGCAAAGCCCCAACATCAAAGACCTGATTCGCTCTTACGGCTACGACATTTGACATTTAGCGCATCCTCCGCCATGGCCCTGCTCACCCCGTCTGACCTGCAAGCGATTGGCTTGACGCTGCAGGTCGCCGCGCTCACCACCGTCATCTTGTTGCTGGTAGGCACGCCGCTGGCCTGGTGGCTGGCACGCACAAGGTCATGGCTCAAAAAGCCACTGGGCGCACTAGTGGCCATGCCGATCGTGCTACCGCCGTCGGTGCTGGGTTTTTATCTGCTGGTGTTCATGGGACCCCACGGCACCGTGGGGCAATGGACGCAGTCGCTGGGCCTGGGGCTGCTGCCGTTTACCTTCGCCGGCCTGGTCGTAGCCTCAGCGTTTTACTCGCTGCCGTTCATGGTGCAGCCCATCCAGAACGCTTTTGCAAACATGGGCACGCGCCCGCTGGAAGTAGCGGCCAGCCTGCGCGCCTCGCCGTTGGATGCTTTTTTTAGCGTGGTGATGCCACTGTGCAAACCCGGCTTTGTGACCGGCGCCATCATGTGTTTTGCCCATACCGTGGGCGAATTTGGCGTGGTGCTGATGGTGGGCGGCAACATTCCCGGTGTAACCCGCGTGGTGTCGGTGCAGATTTACGACCACGTCGAGGCCATGGAGTATTCAGACGCGCACCGCTTGGCTGCCGTCATGCTGGGCTTTAGTTTTGTTGTGTTGCTGGCATTGCATGTCTACAACGGCGCGCAGCGCAAAGGGGCTGGCGCATGAACACCAGACCGGAGCAGGGGAGCAAAGATACATCGGGATTGACCTTGCAAGTGGCACTGCAACGCCAGGACTTTCGCCTGGACATTGACCTTGAGCTAGCGGGTCATGGCATCACGGCCCTGTTTGGTCCGTCCGGCTCAGGCAAAACCACCGCCTTGCGGGTGCTCGCTGGCTTGGAGCCCATGGCGCAGGGCCGCGTCTGCGTGCAAGGCGAGGTGTGGCAAGACAGTACGCAAAGGGTCTTCAAACCCATACACCAGCGCGCCCTGGGCTATGTGTTTCAGGAAGCCAGCCTCTTTGACCACCTCACTGTGCAACACAACCTGCAGTACGGCTTCAAGCGCACGCCTGCATTAGAACGTTTCAAAAACTGGGATCACACCTTGGACTTGCTGGGCATTGCACACCTGCTCAAGCGCTGGCCGCACGAACTCTCTGGCGGCGAGCGTCAACGTGTGGCCATCGCCCGCGCGCTCGCTGCGAGCCCGCGCCTGCTGCTGCTGGACGAACCCATGGCCGCGTTGGATGCCGCACGCAAGGCCGAGATACTGCCCTACCTGGAGCGGCTGCAAAGCACGCTGGATATCCCGGTCATTTACGTCACCCATGCCATTGATGAAGTAGCGCGACTGGCAGACCACCTGGTGCTGATGGACAGGGGCCGGGTCACGGCGCACGGGCCGACGGCTGAGCTGTTAACGCGACTGGACTTACCACTGGCGCACGGCGACCGCGCCGGGGCCGTGCTGAACTGCAGCGTGGTCTCCCATGATGAAGCCGACCACCTCACACTGACCCGTTTTGCCGGTATTGATCTGGTGGTGCCGCGCCAAAACGCCGCCGTAGGCCAAACCTTGCGCGTGCGGGTGGCTGCGCGTGATGCCAGCCTGACCTTGCAGCGCCAAACCGGCACCAGCATTTTGAACATCCTGCCTGCCTCAGTGATTGCCCTGTCGCCTGACGGCCCAGGCCAGGTGATGGTCGCGCTGGAAGTGGGCGGCAGCGCCCTGCTGGCACGCATCACGGCTCGTTCGGCTCACACGCTGGGACTCGTGCCCGGCTTGGCGGTGTATGCACAGATCAAAGGTGTGGCGATTTTGGGTTAGCCAAGCTGGCTTCAACCAGACAAAAAGCTAATATCAAATTAATAGCTACACACGCTTATTTCACGGTGGCTAGAGGCCGATTTACTATAAAAATAGAGTAGCGCGCATTCATGCAGGATGCTTTGGCGGCAGGATCAGGCTCAATTGAATCTCAAATGCGCTTAAGCACCTCAGCCACGCAGCGCTCAATGCCGACAAACACGTCGCTCAGGCGCGCATCATCAAACATATAGGCCGGGGTGGTCACGAGTTTATGCGCCTCATCAATGATGATCGCGCGCGCGTTGGGCGTGCTCTGGTACTGCTGGCCGAGCTGCAGCATGGCCGCGGCGACACCCGCATCATTGCCCAGCGTGAGCGCGGCACTGTCGTACGCTTGATGCAGCACCAGTGCCACCAGAGCCGGTGCAATGCAAATGGCACCCACCGGCTTTTTGGCCTCGAAAAAGCCACGCACAAACGCCGCCACGTCAGGGCGTACATCGGCATCTGCGCCCTTGAAGGCAAACGAGCAATGATTTTTGGCCACACCGTAGCCGCCCGGCATCACCAGCGCGTCATAGTCCGCCACCTTGGCCTGGGCCAGATCCAGACACTGGCCCAAGCGGGCAATGCGGCTGGACTCCTCCAGAATGTTGCGCTGCGCACCTGCCACCGGCTCACCGGTGATGTGGTTGATCACATGGAATTGCGGCGCATTGGGCGCGATGCACTGAAACGCCGCGCCATGCTGGTCCAGCGCCAGCAGAGTGAGCACCGCCTCGCGCACCTCAGAGCCATCAAGGTGGCCGCAGCCCGCGAGTAAAACAGCTATTTTTGGGGTTTTTGCCATGACATTCTCCGGTGGTTTTAACGAATTATCATGCGCACAGCCACCTTTTAACAAGGGGCTTTTCCCGCCGCTTGCGTCAAAACCCCGACTGTCACAATAGTGCGCTCAACCTTCTACATCTCGACGCTGTTTCATGCCCCCCGCTTCTGACCCTACGCACGGCCTGCAGCCGCCACCCATCTCCGTGCTGTCACTCTCCATTCCCGTCGCCATGGGCTATGTGCCACTGGGCATGGTGTTTGGGTTTTTATTTGTGCAAGCAGGGGCCTCCTGGTGGCTGGCGCTGCTGGCCAGCAGCCTCGTCTACGCCGGTGCCGCGCAATTCATGATGATCCCGATGCTTAGCCTGGGCCTGCCGATGGCGAGCATCGCGCTGGCCACTTTGGTGGTGAATCTGCGCCATGTGTTCTACGGCCTGTCGCTGCTGGACAGACTGCCCGCCCAACCCTGGGCGCGCTGGTATCTGGTGTTTGCCTTGACGGACGAAACCTATTCGGTACTAACCACGTTGCCGCCCGGCACCAGCACGCGCCAAATGGTGGCGGTGGCGCTACTGAACCAGGGCTGGTGGGTGCTGGGCACGCTGCTGGGGGCGCTGATCGGCACACAAGCCCAAGTGCCATTGCTTGGACTGGACTTTGCCCTGGCGGCGCTGTTTGCGGTGCTGGCAGTGGAGCAATGGCGCAGTGCCGACACGCCCGCGCCCCTGTGGGTGGCGGTGCTGAGCTATGCCGTGGCACAGGCCGTGGCCCCGCAACAGGCGCTGCTGATCGCCATTGGACTGAGCGTGTTGGCCGGGCTTTTCTGGCCTAAGGCAAGGCCGCAGAAGGCCGCGCCATGAT
>DATCIC010000340.1:0-2271 GCA_036508025.1 Rhodoferax sp.
TAGCGGCCCCCACCCTGCTGCCCAGAAACTGCGAGTCCCTGAATGGACTCAACCCGTAAACAATGAAATTAATAGCTACTTACGCCCTAGCAACGGGGGCTAGAGCCCGATTTGGCATTTATTTCCAGCGGACAGGCTCAATGTCCACATTGAGCGTGCCGTCGCCCAGCATCAGCACGCCTTCCTGAATCGTGGCCTGCAGTTGCATATTGCGCTGCGCCATCGGAATCAGCGCTTGCGCCGCAACGGTGGGGATGCGCCAGACGCTCAGGTTTTGCGGTCGCGCCAGCTTGGCCTCCATGCTGCGCCACCAAACTTCGGCGGCGTGGCTGAAGCAATACAGCACCACCGCGTCGGCCTTGTTGCAGGCCTTGAGCAGCGGCTTGTCTTCGGGCTGGCCGACCTCGATCCAGAGCCGGGTCAGGCCGGTGTAGTCGCGCAGCCAGGCGTCGGGCTCGTTCGGGTCGCTCAAACCGGCGCCGAACGCCAGCGTGCCGTCGCCACCGCACACGGTTTGCAGCTGGTGCGCCTGCAGCGCCAGCGCGCACAGCCGGATCATCATGCGTTCGTCAGTTTCGCTGGGATGCCGCGCCAGCGTGAGCAAGTGGTCAGCGTAATAGGCGTGGTCAATGTCGGCGATTTGCAGACTGGCTTTGAAGATGGTGGATTTGATGGCCATGGCAAACAGATAAAGTGGGGTTGTTTCGGTAGTGAACAGGACTCAAGCCTCAAGACTGCAAGGGTCGGCAAAGCGGCGCCAACTGATGCAGCGCACACCTTCGCGGGTGTAACTCTCTTCAGCACCGTGGAGTAGCCAGGGGTCGGGCACGGGCTCTGTCACAAAACGGGCTGCACGCTGGCCCGCGCGCACAAGGTCTGGGGTGATGGTCTGGCTGGACTTTATTTCGACGCATTGCAGACCCTGCAATGTCTCAAACACCAGATCGGCCTCGAGCCCATTGTTATCACGCCAAAAGTAGAGGTCGGCAGGCAAACCCCGATTCAAACGGAACTTGCGAAACTCCCCCACGATCCAGCTTTCAAACAAGGCGCCACGCAGCGGGTGCAATGCCAGCAATTGCGGGTCGCGAATGCCGAGCAGCCAGGTCGCCAAGCCCGTGTCGGTGAAATACAGCTTGGGTGTTTTGACCAGTCGTTTGCCGAAATTGCGGTAATACGGCGGCAGCAGGAATACCAGTTCACTCGATTCCAGAGCTGAGAGCCAATGCCGCGCCGTCGTGTGGCTGACGCCGGCATCAGTGGCCAACGAGACCAGGTTGAGTAGCGTGCCAGTGCGCGCAGCGCACAAACGCACAAAACGCTGGAAGGTGGACAGGTTTTGCACCTGCAACAACTGGCGCACGTCACGCTCGACATAGGTAGCGATGTAGCTGGAAAACCAGTCGATCGCATCCGGCGGCGAGCGCCGCGCCTGCCAGAGGGTGGGGTAAGAACCCAGCCAAAGATGGGTGTATAGATCTTTGTGCACGACCTGACCGTACTCGGACAAGGCCAGCGGCAACAGCCGGGTGAGCCCGACCCGACCGGCCAGTGACTGCGTCACGCCCGCCATCAGGCCGAATTGCTGCGACCCGGTCAGCACAAACCGTCCGGGTGTGCGATCAGCATCGACCATCCCTTGCAAGTGTGAAAACAGGTCCGGCCAGCGCTGCGCCTCATCAAAGATGGCGCCCTGGGCAAACCGCTGCAAAAACCCTCTCGGGTCGGTCTGCGCAAAGCCGAGCTCAATCGGGTCTTCGAGAGAGATGTAGGGCTTGCCATCAAAAACCTGACACACCAGCGTTGTTTTGCCCGATTGACGGGGACCGGTGACCGCCACGACCGGAAATTGACGCGCCAGCCGCTGCAAAGTTGTCGACAGGTCCCGAGGAAAATGATTCATACAATGTGAATAAATAATGTTCAGATTGTATAGATAACCAGCATCATCGTACCCATTGCCGCCAGCCACGGAAAGACAGAGCTGACATTCATTTTCGAGTTGCAAAAGAGACAGCGGACATTCGAGAACCAGGCATCAACTTTCAGTTTGACGATCTCTTGAGCAGAGTTATCGGACCACAACATCAGCCGCAGCACGACCGGAGTGTGGAGATCAAGCGTCATGTCTTCTCGAACGCAAAGCCCTCCTCGCGGAACACGCGCTCGCAGGCATCGACCACCTGCGCATCGAGCCGGGTACCGGCCTCCTGTCTTACTTGTGCCAGCGCCGCGTCGAGCCCGAGCCCGGCACGGTAGGGGCGGTGCGAG
>DATCIC010000341.1:0-3762 GCA_036508025.1 Rhodoferax sp.
CTCTCCAGCGAAGAATACGAACCCGACGCCGCCAATATCGCCACCAACACCCTGTTCCAGGCCTTCAGCCAGAACCTGTTTGGCAGCACCACCGCCGCCAACCCCTACCACTACGGCCACGTGCCGGAAGTGACTGTCAACCCGGATGGCACGGCCAGCATCAAGAAGCACTACGGCATGGGCCGCATCGCGCGCGAGCTGGTTCAGGTGATGCCCGACAACAAGACCGTGCTGATGGGGGACGACGGCACCAACACCGGCCTCTTCATGTTCCTCGCTGACACGGCAAAGGATCTGAGCAGCGGCAGTCTGTACGTCGCCAAATGGGCGCAGACCTCGGCCACCACCGGTGGCAGCGGCACCCTGACATGGATCAAACTCGGCAGCGCCACCAGCGCGGAAATCAAGGCCCTGGCCGACACGCTCAGTGCCAGCGATATCGTGACGGTCAGCAAGACCGATCCGGGGGATGCCAGCTTCAGCAAGATTGCCTTCAATGGCAAGACTGAGTGGGTCAAGTTTGCCGCAGGCAAGGAAAAAGCAGCCGCCTTTCTGGAGACCCACCGCTACGCCGCATTCATGGGGGCGAGCATGGAGTTCACCAAGATGGAGGGTGTCACGCTCAACGCCCGGGACAAGCTGGTTTATGTCGCCATTTCTTATCTTTACAAGACCATGAGCGACGCAGTGGGCGACATCCAACTGCCGGCCATCAATGCCGGCGCAACCTTCCAGCTGACACTGTCCACCAGCCAGAAAGACACGGGCGGCACTGCGATCGGCAGCGACTGGGTGCCCACTGTCATGGCAGCTGTTCCCGCGCTGGTGGGGGAGGACCTGGCTACATCCGACGCCACAGGCAATACCGCCAACGTCGACAAAGTGGCCAATCCGGACAACCTCAAGTTCTCCGAAAAGCTGCGCACGCTGTACATCGGTGAAGACTCGGGCATGCACGTCAACAATTATTTGTGGGCCTACAACGTGGATACCAAAAAGCTCTCGCGCATCCTGTCAGTGCCCGCAGGCGCCGAGTCGACTGGCTTGCAGGCGGTGGACAACCTCAACGGGTTTGCCTACATCATGAGCAACTTCCAGCACGCGGGTGACTGGGGCAGCATCCACTCGGTCATCAAGGCCGGTGTCGATCCACTGATCAACGCGAATTGGAACAACAAGAAGAGCGCCGCCATCGGTTACCTCAGCGGTCTGCCCACACTTTGAGCGTGTGGTTCATGCCGACACCAGGGTTCGAATGATCATCATCGGCGTTTGGCCGCGCAGGTGTGCGCTTGGCACGTCTGCGCCGCGAGCCAGTGTGGTTCAGGCCTGATGAAGCCGATTGGGCTGCGGGTTCGCGCCAGCTGGAGACTGGCCGCTGTGCTGCTCCACCTGGTGAGCGGCTGGTGCACGGGTGGTCCTGCTGTTCCCGGGGCTGACATCTTCCCAAAAAAATGAGCGAATCAGGGCCTGGTCCCTCGCCCTTCTTGAATATCTTGCTATTGAATTAGAAGTAATTGGCAAACCGCCGACGCAGGGCCCGTTGATGCTGGTGTGCAACCACATCTCGTGGCGATATTTACGTGATTTATGCGGTCTGCCATTGCCGCTTTGTTGCCAAGGCCGATGTGGGGCGCTGGCCCCTGATCGGCACTCTGGCCGCGGCTGCCGGCACTTTGTTTATCGAGCGCAAGTCCCGGCGTGACGCTTGGCGTGTGGTGCAGCAAATTGCAGATCGCCTGCAGGCTGGCGACGCCATCGCGGTGTTTCCAGAGGGCACCAGCAGTGACGGGGTGGACGTGCTGCCATTTCATGCGAACCTGGTACAAGCCGCCATTGCTGCCCATGCGCCGGTGCAGCCCGTAGCGATTCGGTTTTCAGACGCCGCCAGCGCCACGCACAGCCTGGCACCTTGCTACATCGACAACGACACGCTGATCGGCTCTATCTGGCGTATTTTGAATGCGCCGCAACTGCGCGCGACCCTGATGTTTGGCGAGCAGCAACTCACGCAAGGGCGTGAACGGCGGGGGTGGAGCGCCGACCTGCACCTGGCCGTGACAAACTTGCGGGTGAATCCACTGACGGTTGAGCGCGGATCACGGCGCTCTGGCGTCATCGGCATCAACAAGGAAGCACTGCGCATGATGTTTTGAGTAAAATCAGCCCGTAGCCCCCGTCGTTATTGCGCAAGCAGCTATCATTTTTAAGTGTACGTCTGCCTTGTCGCTGGCATGCGCTCAGCCTTGTCTGCCCTTTGCAACGCCACGCAAGAAATCAAGCACGCCGGGTTCTATTTTCAACTTGGCAACCAGGGTGATGGCCAGACTGACATCGCGCGCCGTGCCCATGCTCAGTTGAAGCTCGCTCGCCTGGTCATGCCAGCGTTGCGACTTCTTCTTGGGTAGCAGCGGCTGCAATGCTTCGATGCCGTAGCGCATTCGCTTGGCAATGATGCGGGTGCGGTGCTGGCTGTCTGGCGCTGGTGCCCTGCAGGGCGAACTTCAACTGAGCATGCAGGCGCTTGATGCGTTGCCTGGCCCAGTCCCGCAGGGGCTCTTTGGGTTCATGCACCGCATCGCCGGCAATTTTTGACGCCGAGAAGTCTTCTAGCCATTTCGTGATGTCAAGCAGGCATGCACCGACGGCGGGCCGCTGCAATGCCTGGCGCGCCAGCCCGCGTTGACCGGCGGCGGCCTGTGCCACCCTCTTTTGCATGGCCAGCCACGCTTGTGCCCGTTGGCCGTTGCCGTCAGCGTAGGCTGCAGCGAGCGGAGGCAGTGTTTCGGTGCATGCGACGTCAAAATTGCGCACTTCACCCAACCGATTCAACAATGGCTGCAGCGCTTGCCACGACGGCATCGCGTTGCCCGGGAGGCTTACTTTGAAAAGTCGCAAGGCACTTCTAAAGCGCCGCCAACCGACCCGGGCCTGGTGCACCACCTCGGGGTTGTCAGAGCTGCATAGCAGGCCAAGGTTGGTGGTGAACTGGCAGAACATCTCACGCAATACCTGTCGCGTTGCCTCGTGCAATGAGAGCTTGGGTGTCAGACTGGGGGGCTGGGCGCGCAGTGGCTTGTCCAGACAGCCCTCAGCCAGCTTGAGTTCAATCTCTTGTGAACTGCGACGGGGAATGCTGCTTGTCATAGGAGGCGGCCTTGATCTGGTGATGGGTTGATAGAGAAATGGGGGCGCAGGGCATTACTTTGACACATTGTCTTGCCAGACGGTGACAACTTGCCATCTGTTGTGGCGAGGGCGCAAGCCCTGTCACGCAATTGCCATGAAAGTGCCGCCGTGTTGTCACGCAAGGGCGCCAACATCGGGTTCAGCACGACATGGCCTTGTGGGGGGCGCTGGCCGAGTTCATGGTGCGCAACAAGCTCGATACCATGATTGGCTGCGCCAGCATTCCCATGCTGCATAACGGCATCGTTAGCGGTGATGTGGCCGCCAGCATCTGGCATCAACTCAAGGCAACGCATCTGGCACCGATCGAACACCAGGTGCATCCACGCTTGCCGCTGCCCGTGGATCAGCTGGACCACAGCTTGAGCGTCGAGCCGCCGGCCTTGATCAAGGGCTATTTGCGGCTGGGCGCCAAGATTCTGGGCGCACCCGCCTGGGATCCGGATTTCAACACGGCCGACCTCCCCATGCTGATGCGCATCAACGACTTGCCGCCGCGCTACCGCAGACACTTTCTGGGGGCGTAAGGTCTGTTATGGCCATGATCATATGGCTGGACGGCAGAGTGCTCAT
>DATCIC010000342.1:0-8524 GCA_036508025.1 Rhodoferax sp.
CATCGTTTTCAATCGCCTGGCGGGCGCATTCTTCGGGGGTCTGAAACAGCGGGCCAATGTCGACGTCAAAGCCGAGGTCGGCAAAGGCGGTGGCCACCACTTTGGCGCCGCGGTCATGGCCGTCCTGGCCCAGCTTGCTGATCATGACGCGCGGGCGGCGACCTTGGTTCGTGGCAAAGTCGGCAATCTCGGCCTTCAGTGCATTCCAATAGTCCATGGTGTCCCCGTCGGTGGTGTCGGTGTCAAAAGCGGCCGCATAAACACCCGTCACTTTTTGCGTGTCGGCGCGGTGGCGGCCGAAGGATTTTTCCATGGCATCGCTGATTTCACCCACCGTGGCGCGCGCCCGCACCGCCTTGATGGACAAGTCCAGCAGATTGCCGGTGCCGCTGGCTGCTGCATTTTCAATAGCTACTAACGCTTGCTGCACCTGGGCTGCGTCCCGATTCTTCTTAATTTTGTTGAGACGCTCAATCTGCCCGTCGCGCACCGCCACGTTGTCAATATCGCGCGATTCGATCGCATCTTCGGTCTTGAGCTTGTACTTGTTGACGCCGACGATCACATCCTTGCCGCTGTCAATGCGCGCCTGTTTTTCAGCAGCCGCAGCTTCAATTTTCAGCTTGGCCCAGCCGCTGTCGACCGCTTGGGTCATGCCGCCCATGGCCTCGACTTCCTCAATGATGGCCCAGGCCGCATCTGCCATGTCTTGCGTCAGCTTTTCCATCATGTAGCTGCCCGCCCAGGGGTCGATCACGTTGGGAATGTGGGTTTCTTCCTGAATGATGAGCTGGGTGTTGCGGGCGATGCGGCTTGAAAACTCGGTGGGCAAGGCAATGGCTTCATCGAATGAATTGGTGTGCAAGCTTTGCGTGCCACCAAACACCGCCGCCATGGCTTCGATGGTGGTGCGCACCACGTTGTTGTAGGGGTCTTGCTCGGTCAGGCTCCAGCCACTGGTCTGGCAGTGCGTGCGCAGCATCAGCGACTTGGGCGCCTTTGCGTTGAAGCCCTTCATGATGCGGCACCACAGCAGGCGCGCGGCGCGCATCTTGGCCACTTCCAGATAG
This sequence comes from Rhodoferax sp., assembly GCA_036508025.1. GTDB lineage: Bacteria > Pseudomonadota > Gammaproteobacteria > Burkholderiales > Burkholderiaceae_C > Rhodoferax. Next base: position 1,071 of record DATCIC010000342.1, read on the forward strand.
AAGTTCATGCCGATGGCCCAAAAGAAACTCAGGCGCCCGGCGAATTCGTCCACATCCATGCCCTTGGCAATGGCGGTCTTCACATACTCCTTGCCGTCGGCCAGCGTAAAAGCCAACTCCAGCGACTGGTTCGCACCGGCTTCCTGCATGTGGTAGCCGGAAATAGAAATCGAGTTGAACTTCGGCATGTTCTTGGCCGTGTACTCGATGATGTCGCCAATGATGCGCATACTGGGCGCGGGCGGGTAGATGTAGGTGTTGCGCACCATGAACTCTTTCAGAATGTCGTTCTGAATCGTTCCGCTCAACTTATCCTGGCTCACGCCCTGCTCTTCTGCCGCCACCACATAGCCCGCCAGAACGGGCAGCACAGCACCGTTCATGGTCATGGACACGCTCACCTTGTCCAGCGGAATCTGGTCGAACAGAATTTTCATGTCTTCGACCGAATCAATCGCCACACCCGCCTTGCCCACGTCACCTGTCACGCGGGGATGGTCGCTGTCGTAGCCCCGATGGGTCGCCAGATCAAACGCCACGCTCACGCCCTGCCCGCCCGCAGCCAGCGCCTTGCGGTAAAACGCGTTGGATTCTTCGGCGGTGGAAAAACCGGCGTATTGCCGAATCGTCCAGGGACGCACCGCATACATGGTGGCCTGCGGTCCACGCAAGTAGGGCTCAAAGCCCGGCAAGGTGTTGGCGTAAGGCAGATTTTGGGTATCGGCAGCGGTGTAAAGCGGCTTGACCGTGATGCCGTCCGGCGTATGCCAATTCAGGGCGTCAACATTGCCGCCCGGCGCAGATTTGGCAGCCGCTTTGGCCCATGCCTCAAGGTTCGCAGTCTGAAATTCGGGGTTCTTTGGGGTCATGACAGAGGCCGTTCGCAATGGGGTTATCAAAATCAATCGTGTACCGAATGATCACGGACCTCTCTAGCCCGTGCTTGTCTCGATACGAAGACGAGATTTTACGTTATTTATAATTATTGATTCAAAAAATTGTTTCAAGCTTACAATTCGCCCCATGTCAGCACTCTCCCTCTCTCCCCGCGCACTCTATGAAGAGGTGGCTGAGCTCCTGCGTCAGCGCATTTTCGCGCGTGAACTGGCGCCTGGGAGCTGGATTGACGAGCTGAAAATTGCCGAAGCCTATGGCATCAGCCGCACGCCGCTGCGTGAAGCGCTCAAAGTACTGGCGGCCGAAGGCCTGGTCACCATGAAAGTGCGCCGGGGTGCTTATGTGACCGAGGTCTCCGAGCGCGACTTGTCAGATGTGTACCACCTGCTCAGCCTGCTGGAATCGGATGCGGCTGGCGTCGTGGCCACCAAGGCCGATGCGGCTCAAATCGAATCCTTGGAGAGCCTGCACACTGAACTGGAAGTGGCTGCCCGACCCGAGCAGCAAGACCGGGAACGCTTTTTCGAGATCAACGAACGCTTTCATCAGCGACTGCTGGAAATTGCCGACAACCGTTGGCGCGATCAAATGGTGGCCGACCTGCGCAAGGTCATGAAGCTCAATCGCCATAACTCACTGCTGAAATCAGGGCGCATCAAGGAATCATTGAATGAGCACCATGCCTTGATGGCCGCGATTACGGCCAAAGACGCCGAGCTTGCCGTGCAGCGGATGCAGGAACACTTCAAGAACGGTCTGGAAGCGGCCAACTGAACTGGGGTTCAGAAGGCGTAGAACGGGCCGGTTCCCAGCGTTGATGCCTGCCCCTCGATGCCAAAAAACACCCGTCGGCCGTAGAAGAAGGGCAAACCCCAGTCAAAGGTAGAGGGATGGCCAGGGAGGTCACCAATGTTCCCCGCCAGGGTCGGAAGCACGTGATTGACGCCACCGCTAAACAAGTCGCTCGCTTTGTCAATGGAAAACGAGACAGCACTCGTCGCCTCATTGACACCCACCAGCGTGACCGACAAATTGACGGGCGACGTTGGACAATAAAAACCGGGCGCACTGTTCCCACAGTCTGCAATCGTGGTCGAATCAAAGAACAAGCCATTGGAGCCCGAATCGATAAAGCTGTTGGTCAGGCTTTGGCTCCCTAGCCGGGTGGTGATGTAGCCGGTGGAAATGTCAGCCGTCAGAACCGTTCCTGCTCCGGACGCCAATTGATTGTTCGATTGTGTGCCGATGCCGAAAATCAGCGATCCGCTCAGGCTGGGTACACCGGCTGAACTTGCGGTTGGCAAGTCGATCAGCACGCCATTGTTGTCGGATGCAAACAAGGGCACCGGGTTCTTCACCTGTTGGGCAAAACTTGCCTTCGCACCGGTGCAGCTAGCAGTGGTGCAGGTGTAATAAGAACCGTTGTTGACAATGTTGTTGCAACGTGATCCGCAGTCTTCCTTCAACAATCCAATCCCAAGGATGCCGTTCGCGCCGAGGTCGAGCGCTGTGTTCATCGCAGAACCGCTGCAAGGCACCGTACCCAATGGTGTCGCGACCGTCGCCAGACTGTTGAAAGCCGGGTCCCCAATGACTTGAATCGGCACACTGGCTGCCGTCATGCCCCCAAGCCTGATATCGGCCGTAGCCACCGGTCCCCAAGCAACGGTGTTGTCAACAAACTGCGCACAATTGAGCAGAGGAAAACCGCTGGCGCCGGTCGACTGCTTCAGGTTCAAGGTGGTACCCATCGCGCTGGCCAACAGCCGCACGCCAACGGAGCCGGTATCCACCAACACATGGTCAATGGTCTTGCACTGCGTGGTGCCGGGATTGCAGACCGTGACCGTGGTGTACAGGCGGTTGACGTTGTAGCCCGTGCCGGACGGGCCAGCATCTACCGTCAGCTCGCTCACGTTGGCCGCCTTGGGCACAGTCGGTACCACAGTTGCAATCGGCGCCACAGGTGCAATCGGCGCCACAGGTGCAATCGGCGACACAGGCGCAATCGGCGACACAGGTGCAATCGGCGACACAGGTGCCACCGGCGCCACAGGTGTTGACCCGCCACCACCACCGCCGCAAGCCGTGACGAGCGTCGCCACCAGGGCCAGCGCGAGGACGTGATTCAAGAATTTATTGCAGTACATCTTTGATATTGACGCCCGCCGGGATCAGAGCCGGCGCATAAGCATGTCCAAAAAAATTTCGCATCCGGCCACTCGATTGAATAACCAGACCAGACTGCTGAATGCTCACTGGTCCACCACGTCGCCCGGTCAATCGAACCCGTTCAGCTTCGAGCTTGAAGGTGTTGAAATAAGTGCCCAGCAGGTCACTCAGGTCCGGCAACACCGGCCCTTGCCACGACACCGCAAAGACAATTCCGGCGGGCGTCGCATATTCACGAACGCTGGTTCCATTTTCAAGCTGAACCTCGTGAAGCGTGTAGAGACTGCTTGGGGCCACGGGTGTGACAGCCTGGATTTTTGCGGCTGGCACCGCAGACGACGCTGCGGCAGCCCCGGCTACCGAGGGTGACTGCCCCAAAGTGGCAGTCGCCGCGCCCGCGCTGATTGCCAATAACAGGCCGAGCAGCAGCCGAAGCTGATTGAGCAAATAGTTCATGCTCATCATTGATCCGGCGACTCTGGCCGCTTCTGTTGCATCGCGTCTTCCACCGACTTTTTGACCTGGTCTTGCAGTTGCTGGCTTTGCTGCTGCGGCGTGCCTGCGGGAACTGAGATGCCAGCCGGGGTGCCGGGCACGGTGACCGCTACCCCGCCCAGCTGCTTCTTGGCCAGCAGCCCCACGACGACAAGCGCCAACAACAAACCCAAAATACCCAGACCTGCTCTCATTTCACACCTCTTTCTGGTCCTGCTTTGAACGTTGATTCTCATGTCGCCCTGCTGCAGCGATACCACGGGGCAAGCCGTGGAGTTTCAATTATTACCAGGTCCGACATCAGAACCATGCGACAACTAGAAATTTATACGATTTACGGCTCTAGCCCCCGTAGATATTGCATACATAGCTATTAATACAGAAGCAAACAAACCCTGACATTGCAGGGGCTTTGGGCATTGTCGGGGCAGGCGGGGCAACATCCGCATTGGCGTTGCCATTTGAAATAATCATTTACAACTTTTTTCGTCGCCCGCCCTGAGCTTCAATAACTGGCCAGGGGAACCGGCACGGCGTTCTTGAAGGTGTAGACCGTGATCGGCGCCTGCTTCATATTGCCCTTGTCGTCATAGCTGTAAGTGCCAGCGACGCCCTGGTAACTCGACTTGTAAATTTCTGCGCCGACCTTGTTCGGGTCGATGGAGTTGGCCTTTTGCATGGACTCGCCAATGAACAGGGTCTGGTCATAGAAAGGCGCGGCATACACATCGGGGTCCAGGCCAAAGCGCTTCTTGAACTTCGCCTTGAAGGCAGGGCCATTGGCGGCCTTGTCCAGAATCGAGCCACCCTGGGCACAAAACACCACGTCATTGACCGCTTCGCCACCGAGCTTGCCCATTTCAGGGCTGCACAGCGTATCGCCGCCCAACAACTTTGTCTTGATCGCCAGTTGCTGCAATTGACGCGCCAGCGGCCCGGCTTGCGGTGCATAGCCGCCGAAGAAAATGGCTTCGGGCTTCTTGGCCTTCAAGCTGGTCAAGATGGCGGTGAAGTCAGTCGCTTTATCGGTTGTGAATTCCTGACCCACCACGCTCAGTCCCAACTTTTTGGCTTCTTTGGTGAATTCTTCGGCCACGCCCTGGCCAAAGGCGGTGCGGTCGTCGATCACGGCAACCGATTTGACCTGCAGCACCTTGGCCGCATAGGCCGCCATGCTGGCGCCAATCTGGTTGTCGCTGGCAATGATGCGAAACAGGTTCTTGTAGCCGCCTTGGGTGACTTTGGGGTTGGTGCCCACGGTTGACAGCATGGCGCCGCCCTGGCTGTAGAGGCGTGACGCCGGCACCGCCACGCCGGAGCAATATGGGCCCATGACAAATTTGACACCGCTGTCAACCAACTTTTGCGCCACCATGACACCGGCTCTAGGGTCGCATTGGTCGTCTTCGGATTGCAGTTCAAATTTCAACATCTTGCCGTCGACTGTGATTTTCTTGCTATTGAGGTCTTCAATCGCCAGGCGCACGCCGTTTTCATTGTCTTTGCCGGCAAAGGCGTTGGCGCCTGACAAGGGGCCGGTCAGGCCGATGACGACTTTTTGTTCCTGCGCATAAGCATGGCTTGCAAAGGCAACTGCCAGAGCGCCAAAAAGGGGAATGACTGTGGTTTTGAGTTTCATGTTTGTTTCCTGAAAGTGAAGGGTTTGGTTTTGGGTTTTGGTCTGGGCTGCGGTCAATCCCGTCGTCATGGCGGTGTCTTGAATTTCATGGAGGTCTCCTCGTTATGGGTTGTTGTGAATCAAGAAACGGCGCCTGTCTGGCACCTGGGAACGCTGTTGGGGTCAGTCCATCGTCATGAGCTGCGCGTTGCCGCCTGCGGCTGCGGTGTTGGTGCTGATGCTTTGCTCATGCATCAGTGCGCTCAGGTCGTAGCACGCGCCGGCCGCCAACTGCGCCGGTGACAAGCTTTCTATGCGCACGATAGCGCCGGGCTGCTGCGCCACACGGGGTGACAGGGCTTGCAGGGCATCGCCATCGCCCTCAAACAACATGGCGCTCAAATGCGGCTCGCTGCGCAATTGATCAAAGCTGCGCTGCTGCACGAAGCGCAGCACCTCGGCGGGCAGCGTGTTGAGCATGCGCGCCACAGCACTGTCGGTGGCGGGTGTTTCGATCCAGCACGGGTTGCCGCTCGCCAGGGCCGCTGCCACCTGGTGCAAAAGCCCAAGCGCCGTTTGCGGCACGGCCCAGACCGCGCCACGCGGCAGCAGTTGGTAACGGTTCGTCTCCCCCGTGGGTCCCGGCAGCATGAAGGCCTGGCCGAGCACACTGCAGGCCCGGTAAGCTTCGCACGCGGCTGCGCCTTGAGCGGCGTCCAAGCTGCCTAGCGCAACGTGCGCTGCCGCCAGCGTTGGTCCTTGCAAGCCCGCCATCAGACGCTGCAAAGCTTGCAAGGTGGGATGCGCAGCCAGCTGACGCTCAGCACTGGCCAGGGGCAGCGCACGACTGGCAGGCGAGGCCACCAGGGCACTCAGAGCCGGGTTGCTCTGCGCATCGTCCTCCTGCAGCAGCCGATACAAATAGAGCGGTCCACCGGCTTTGGGCCCCGTGCCTGACAAGCCCATGCCGCCAAAAGGCTGCACACCGACCACGGCCCCAATCACATTGCGGTTCACGTAAATGTTGCCAGCCTGCACCTTCTGGGTGACCTGGGCAATGGTTTCATCGATGCGGCTGTGCACACCGAAGGTCAGGCCGTAACCGGTGGCATTGATGGCGTCCAGCACGGCGTCGAGGTCGTCTCGCCGGTAGCGCAACACATGCAGCACCGGGCCGAACACCTCGCGCTGCAGGCGCTCGATGCGGTCGATTTCAATCAGCGTGGGCATCACAAAATGACCTTGGGCCGCGCTCTCGTCGCGCGCCATGCGCGTGACTGGTTGACCGTCTGCCTGCATGCGCGCAATGTGCTGCTCAATCTGGGCCCGTGCGTCCTCGTCGATCACCGGACCCACGTCGGTGTGCATGCGGTCCGGGTTGCCCATGACCCACTCACGCATGGCGTCCTTGATCATGCCGATCACGCGCTCGGCCACGTCTTCCTGAATGCACAACAGGCGCAACGCCGAGCAGCGCTGGCCGGCCGAGTCGAAGGCCGACGACAGCACATCGCCCACCACTTGCTCGGCCAGTGCCGATGAATCGACCACCATGGCATTCTGCCCCCCGGTCTCGGCAATCAAAGGGATGCAGCGGCCCTGCCGGCTCAAGCGCTGTGACAAGGTCTGCGCAATCAGGCGCGCCACCTCGGTGGAACCGGTAAACATGACGCCGGCCACCTGCGGGTTCGCAACCAGCGCGGCGCCCACGACTTCACCGGTGCCGGGAACCAGTTGCACGGCATCCATCGGCACGCCGGCTTCATGCAGGATTTTCACCATCAGGTCGGCCACCAGCGGCGTTTGTTCCGCCGGTTTGGCCAGCACACAATTGCCACTGGCCAGCGCCGCAGCGACTTGACCGGCGAAAATCGCCAGCGGGAAGTTCCACGGGCTGATGCACAGCACCACGCCCAAGGGGCGCTGCGTCTGGTTGTCAAAAGTGGCTTCCACTTGGCTCCCGTAATAGCGCAGAAAGTCCACCGCCTCGCGGATTTCGGAAATGGCGTTGGGCAGCGACTTGCCTGCCTCGCGCACGATCAGGCCCAGGATGCTTTGCGTGCGCTGCTCCAGCAGGTCGGCGGCACGCTTCAAGCAGGCGGCGCGTTCCTGCGGCGGTGTGACCTGCCATATTTGGGCGGCGCGGGCGGCGCGCTCAACCGCGAGCGCCACCTCGGCAGCGGTGGCCGGGCGCACCCAGCCGACCTGGTCGCGCGTGTCGGCCGGGTTGCAGACCGCTTGCCAGCCCTCAGCCAAGGCCGTGGACGGGTTG
>DATCIC010000343.1:0-12741 GCA_036508025.1 Rhodoferax sp.
TACGGCGGGCGTGCCACCACTGTTGCTGCTGTCTCCCCCGGCAGACGGGATACGTGGCGTCCAGTCTTTCGGCGGACGGGGCTCTTTACCGGCCATGATGTCATCGAGCTGTTCGCTGTCAATGGTTTCCCACTCCAGCAAGGCCTTGGCCATGGCGTGCATCTTGTCGCGATTGTCTTCAATGAGCTTACGCGCCAAGCTGTATTGCTGGTCAATGATGCGACGCACCTCGGCGTCAACCTTCTGCATGGTCTCTTCGCTCATGGTGGTGGTCTTGGTGACAGAGCGTCCCAAAAACACCTCGCCCTCATTCTCGGCATAGACCATGGGGCCCAGGGCATCGGTCATGCCATAACGCGTCACCATATCACGCGCAATATGGGTGGCACGCTCAAAATCGTTGCTGGCACCGGTGGTCATCTGGTTCATGAACACTTCTTCAGCAATCCGGCCACCAAACAGCATGCTGATCTGGTGCAGCATGTATTCGCTGTCGTAGCTGTAGCGGTCTTGCGCTGGCAAACTCATGGTGACACCCAAGGCACGACCGCGCGGAATGATGGTCACCTTGTGCACCGGATCGCACTTGGACAACAACTTACCGATCAACGCGTGACCCGACTCGTGATAAGCCGTGTTCTTGCGCTCGCTTTCGGGCATGACCATGCTCTTGCGCTCCGGGCCCATCAGGATTTTGTCCTTGGCTTTCTCAAAGTCCTGCATTTCTACCGTACGGGCATTGCGACGTGCTGCCATCAAGGCCGCCTCATTGCACAAATTAGCGAGATCGGCACCCGACATGCCAGGTGTACCGCGCGCAATCACGCCCGGGTTCACATCTTGTCCCAGCGGCACTTTGCGCATGTGCACATTGAGAATCTGCTCACGGCCCCGAATATCGGGCAAAGTGACATACACCTGCCGGTCAAAACGGCCTGGACGCAGCAATGCGGAATCAAGAATGTCGGGACGATTGGTGGCGGCCACCACGATCACGCCAACATTGGTCTCAAAACCATCCATCTCCACCAGCATCTGATTCAGGGTTTGCTCACGCTCGTCATTGCCACCGCCCAAGCCGGCGCCCCGTTGCCGACCCACAGCATCAATTTCATCGATAAAGATAATGCAAGGCGCATTTTTCTTGGCGTTCTCAAACATGTCGCGCACCCGGGAGGCGCCAACGCCAACGAACATTTCAACAAAATCGGAACCCGAGATTGAAAAGAACGGCACCTTGGCCTCACCGGCAATGCCTTTGGCCAGCAGCGTCTTGCCGGTGCCGGGTGGGCCGACCAACAACAGGCCACGCGGAATACGCCCGCCGAGCTTTTGGAATTTGGCCGGGTCTTTCAGGAAATCCACCACTTCCTTGACTTCTTCCTTGGCCTCGTCACAGCCCGCCACATCTGCAAACGTGACCGTGTTGGTGTTTTCGTCGAGCAGGCGCGCCTTGGATTTGCCAAAACTGAAGGCACCGCCCTTGCCTCCGCCCTGCATCTGGCGCATGAAGTAAACCCAGACGCCGATCAACAGGAGCATCGGTCCCCAGCTGACGAGCAACGTCATGAGCAAAGAACCTTCTTCGCGCGGCTTGACATCAAATTTGACATCGTTGGCGATCAGGTCGCCCACCAGACCACGGTCCAGGTAAGTAGCGGTTGTGCGGACCCTGCGATCATCGGTCGTGACAGCCACAATTTCAGTACCGCCCTGCCCCTCCTGGATGATGGCGCTCTTGATGTGATTGTTGCGCACTTCCTCCAGAAAATCAGAGTAGCCCAGGTACCCGGCGCTCGCAGGACCGCGCGTATCAAACTGCTTGAATACGGTGAACAGCACAAGGGCAATAACAAGCCAGACGGCAATTTTTGAAAACCACTGATTATTCAAGCGAGGCTCCAGAGGGTGAGCAAATAAGAAGACAGAGATAACTTGGGTGGCATTTTAGGCGTTTCAAGATGCACAGGGCATGGTTTTATGCCGTTCAGCCTCAGACAAAGCATGGGATTCAATGGGCTTTCAATCCCAACCCGACCAGGAACGTTTCCGAGGACTTGTCACGGGATGCCTTGGGCTTGATCCGCTTGACCACCACAAAGGTCTCCTTGAAGCGTTTGACCAGTGGGTCGTAGGAAGCGCCATGAAACACTTTTGCCACCAGCGCGCCCTGCGGCTTCATGTGGTTCTGGGCGAATTCAAGCGCCAACTCAACCAGATTCTCAATGCGGGCCGCGTCTGCCGAATCGATGCCTGACAGGTTGGGCGCCATATCGGAGACCACCACATCAGCCTGGCGCCCCTTCATTTCAGCCTCAAGCTGCAGCAGGACATCGGATTCCCGAAAGTCCCCTTGCAGGAAAACGACGCCTTCGACCGGCTCCATCGGCAGGATATCGAGCGCAATGATGGTGCCATTGAGCGCCCCGACCGCTGCGCCACCGCCAGTGGCGCTCTTGGGTGACATCTTTCGGCGCACGTACTGGCTCCACGCGCCGGGCGTTGAGCCCAGGTCCACCACCAACTGCCCCGGTTTGATCAAACCCAGCGTTTCATCGATTTCCTTGAGCTTGTAGGCAGCGCGGGCACGGTAACCTTCGAGTTTTGCCAATTTAACGTAGGTGTCATTGACGTGGTCGTTTAACCAGGCCCGATTGACCTTGCTGCTTTTAGTTTGGGATTTCATTTTGGCCTTCCTCGCCGATAATAGTGGCATGTCTCAAATTCAACTGACCCCCGCCCAACGCAAAGAACACCGCTCCGAAGCGCATCACCTTGACCCCGTCGTCATGGTGGGTGGTGACGGACTCACCGCTGCGGTTAAAAAAGAAGCCGATGCCGCCTTGAACGCGCACGGACTGATCAAAATTCGTGTCTTCTCGGATGATCGGGCCGCCCGCGAAGCCATGTTTCAAACCCTGGCCGACGAACTGAACGCCGCACCCATTCAGCATATCGGCAAGCTGCTGGTGCTCTGGCGACCGATGCCGGAACGGGAAAAGGCGGTCGACGAAGATCGCATGCCCGGCCCGCGCGATGTCAAAGTACTCAAATACAGCAAACGCGGCGGCCAGCGACCCGAAGTCAAAACCCTGCGTGTACTGGGCAACCAGCGCCTCACCCCAGGGGGCCAGGTCAAACGCTCAAAACCCAAGCAAATCAGCATCAAAAAGCGCAGTCAAACCTGAAATTCCGAAACCTTGCGGGACAGACCGGCGCTACCGGCCCTGCTCTTTTCAAGAACGCTGCGGCGTCAACTTCCAGAACGTCGCCCCAGCGCACCACCATTGCAGCAAATACATCGCGCTGCCCAGGCTGTGCCACAAGCGCAAATTCTCGCGCGCCACAATGCGGGGCGCCACGGCAAACTCGGCCAGCAGCGCCAACAACATCCCTGATACTATAAAAATAGTAGCTGCTTGCGCAACAGGGACGGGGGCTAGAGCCTTATTTTGCCTTAAACTCATGAGCAGCAACAAAGCACACGCACAAGACACCCAGGTCTGAGCGGCGAACAAGTGTGCCGCCATATTGCCCGCCAACGCCGGGCTTGGCAAAGTGGCAAACAGCATGGGCACGACCAGGAAACCCATCGTGCTCAGGCTGCCCCACCACAGTGCAGCCGCCCACAACGGCAACCGTGACATCAGCTTAGACGTAGCTCACCGCCACCACTTCATAGTGTTTGATACCACCCGGCGCCTGCACTTCGGCAGTGTCACCCTGCTCTTTGCCAATCAACGCCCGTGCAATCGGGCTGCCAATGTTGATCAGACCCAGTTTGATATCAGCCTCATCTTCACCGACGATCTGGTAAGTTACTGCCGTGCCCGAGGCCTCGTCCTCCAACTGCACCGTCGCACCAAAAACCACGCGGCCTTCGGCATGCAGGTCAACCGGATCGATGACCTGGCAGACCGAGAGCTTGCCTTCAATCTCCTGAATGCGCCCTTCGATAAAGCCCTGTTTGTCTTTGGCGACCTCGTACTCGGCGTTCTCGCTCAGATCACCCTGAGCGCGCGCCTCGGCAATGGCGTTGATGACCCAGGGGCGCTCAACCGTTTTGAGCTTGTGCAACTCGGCTTTGAGTTTTTCAGCGCCGCGTTTGGTAATAGGAAGGGTAGCCACGTGCTGCTCCATTAAAGAATAAGGAATTTGCGGGACAGACCGAAGTTACGCGAAGCGAACCAGCTCTGTCCCCAACTGATCATGAAAATAAAAACCGCCGAGCGTTACCGTTCGGCGGCATTCACAAAAATCAGCTTGGATTATGCCGGGATTATCGAAGCTTCTCAGGCCGCAGCCAACTGGGCATGCATCTCCTGGATCGAAATAACACTGAGGTCGTCCATGCAGCGCATCCCTTGCACGGCCGCCTCGGCGCCGGCAATGGTCGTGAAGGTGGTCACCCGACCCAGCAAGGCCGAGGTGCGAATATGACGCGAGTCCGCAATCGCATTGCGCCGCTCTTCCACCGTGTTGATGACCAGCGCAATTTCCTGGTTTTTGATCATGTCCACAATGTTTGGCCGTCCTTCGGTCACCTTGTTGACCGTCGCACAGGTCACACCGGCCGCGTTGATGGCCAAGGCCGTGCCCTTGGTTGCCAGTACCGTGAACCCCAGGTCAACCAGATCACGCGCGACCTCAATGACACGGGGTTTGTCGTTGTTTTTGACCGAGATGAACACCTTGCCTGCAGGCTCGCCAGAGGGGGTGCGCGGTCGGGGCAATTTGGTACCGGCCCCGATTTGAGACTTCACAAAGGCCTCGCCAAAAGTCTTGCCCACGCCCATCACCTCGCCGGTGGACTTCATCTCGGGGCCGAGAATGGTATCAACACCGGGAAATTTGACAAATGGAAACACCGCTTCTTTCACGCTGAAATAGGGTGGCGTTACTTCCGTCCCGATGCCCTGCGAGGCGAGCGATTGACCGACCATGCAGCGGGCCGCCACTTTGGCCAACTGAACACCGGTGGCTTTGGACACAAAGGGCACAGTGCGCGACGCCCGTGGATTGACTTCCAACACAAAAATAACATCAGCGCCATCCAGGGTCTGAATGGCGAACTGCACGTTCATCAAACCGACTACATTCAAGGCCTCGGCCATGGCCGCCGTTTGCCGCTTGATCTCTGTCACTGTTTCTGCACACAAGCTGTAGGGCGGCAGCGAGCAGGCCGAGTCGCCACTGTGCACGCCGGCCTGTTCAATGTGTTCCATCACACCACCGATGAAGGTCTGACCCTGCACGTCGCGCACACAGTCGACATCGCACTCAATCGCGTCATTCAGGAAGCGGTCCAGCAGCACCGGCGAATCGTGACTGACCTTGACGGCCTCGCGCATGTAGCGCTCCAGGTCGCGCTGCTCATGCACGATTTCCATGGCGCGGCCACCCAGCACATAACTCGGGCGCACCACCAGTGGATAACCCAGCGCGGCCGCCTTTTCAAGCGCCTCGGGCTCGGTGCGGGCGGTTGCATTCTCGGGTTGGCGCAGCCCCAATTCATGTAACAGCTTTTGAAAGCGCTCGCGGTCTTCGGCGGCGTCGATCATGTCGGGCGAGGTGCCGATGATGGGAACGCCATTGGCCTCCAGCGCCAGCGCCAGCTTGAGGGGCGTCTGGCCCCCGTACTGCACGATCACGCCATAGGGCTTTTCCTTGTCCACAATTTCAAGCACATCTTCCAGCGTGACCGGCTCGAAATAGAGACGATCCGAGGTGTCGTAGTCGGTCGACACAGTCTCGGGATTGCAGTTGACCATGATGGTCTCATAGCCGTCTTCGCGCATGGCGAGCGCCGCATGCACGCAGCAGTAGTCAAACTCAATGCCCTGGCCAATGCGGTTCGGACCACCGCCGAGCACCATGATTTTTTTGCGGTCGGTGGGATCGGCCTCGCACTCGCTGCCGGTGTCGAACGGGCTGGACGACTCATAGGTCGAGTACAGATACGCCGTGTTGGTGGCGAACTCGGCCGCGCAGGTGTCAACGCGCTTATAGACCGGGCGCACACCCAGTGCGTGGCGCTTCTCACGCACAGCGGTGTCGGTGGTCTTGAACTGTTTGGCCAGGCGCCGATCGGAAAATCCTTTTTGCTTCAAAGCGCGCAAGGTCGCGCCGTCCATCGCATCCAGCGCGGAGCCCTGTTCCGGCGCGGGCAAGCGCTCAATCTCCAGCTCAATCTTGACGATCTGCTCAATCTGCACCAAAAACCAGCGGTCGATTTTGGTCAATGCAAACACCTCGTCCACGCTCCAGCCGGCGGCAAACGCGTCGCCCACGTACCAGATCCGCTCGGGGCCGGGCTCGCCCAGTTCTTTCTCCAGCACTTCACGGTCTTGCGTCTTTTCGTTCATGCCGTCGACGCCTACTTCGAGGCCGCGCAGGGCTTTCTGGAACGACTCCTGAAAGGTGCGCCCCATCGCCATCACTTCACCGACCGATTTCATCTGCGTCGTCAGGCGGCTATCGGCGGCCGGGAATTTTTCGAACGCGAAACGCGGAATCTTCGTCACCACGTAGTCAATGCTCGGCTCAAAGCTGGCGGGTGTGGCCCCGCCCGTGATGTCATTGCGCAATTCGTCCAGCGTGTAACCAACCGCGAGTTTGGCGGCGATCTTGGCAATCGGAAAACCAGTGGCCTTGGAAGCCAGCGCCGAGGAGCGACTGACACGTGGATTCATCTCGATCACCACCATGCGCCCGTCGTCGGGGTTGATGGAAAACTGCACGTTGGAGCCGCCGGTATCAACGCCGATTTCGCGCAGCACGGCCAGACTGGCATTGCGCAAAATCTGGTACTCCTTGTCCGAGAGCGTCTGTGCCGGCGCCACCGTGATCGAGTCGCCGGTGTGCACACCCATCGGGTCCAGATTCTCGATGGAACAAACAATGATGCAATTGTCCGCCTGGTCGCGCACCACCTCCATCTCGTACTCTTTCCAGCCCAACAGCGATTCTTCAATCAGCAGTTCATTGGTCGGCGACGCTTCCAGACCGCGCTTGCAAATGACTTCAAATTCTTCCGAGTTGTAGGCAATGCCGCCACCGGTTCCGCCCAGAGTGAAACTGGGCCGGATCACGGTCGGGAAACCAACCGTCTTTTGCACGCCCCAGGCTTCTTCCATGCTGTGGGCAATGCCAGAGCGTGCCGAACCCAGACCAATTTTGGTCATGGCGTCCTTGAACTTCAGGCGGTCTTCGGCCTTGTCGATGGCCTCGGGCTTGGCACCAATCAATTCGACGTTGTACTTTTCCAGCACGCCGTGATGCCACAGGTCGAGCGCACAGTTCAGCGCGGTCTGACCGCCCATGGTCGGCAGGATCGCATCGGGGCGCTCCTTGGCGATGATTTTTTCAACCGTCTGCCAGGTGATCGGCTCGATGTAGGTCACATCCGCCGTGGCCGGGTCGGTCATGATGGTGGCCGGGTTGCTGTTGATCAGAATGACTTTGAAGCCCTCTTCGCGCAGCGCCTTGCAGGCCTGCACGCCAGAGTAGTCAAACTCGCAAGCCTGGCCGATGATGATCGGGCCAGCGCCAATGATGAGGATGCTTTTGATGTCGGTACGTTTTGGCATATTGTTGACTGCTCTCTCGTTGTCAGGCGCAACTTTGAGGATTGCACCTGCAAATTCATAAACTCAAAAATGAGTGAACCAAACTGAATCAGTTC
Organism: Rhodoferax sp.; assembly: GCA_036508025.1. Lineage (GTDB taxonomy): Bacteria > Pseudomonadota > Gammaproteobacteria > Burkholderiales > Burkholderiaceae_C > Rhodoferax. The sequence goes on from DATCIC010000343.1 coordinate 7,685, forward strand.
AGGCTGGCTGTGGCCAGTTTGGCCCCAAACCAGACAAACAAACCACCCACCAGGCTGGAGAGCCCGCTTGAGAGCCGCTTGCGCTGGCTGAATGCTTGCGCCAGCCGGGCACCCGCAAAAATCAGCGCCGTCAGGTAGGCGGCACTAAAGCTCATCAAAATGGCGCTCAAAATCAAAAACGGCACTTCAGGCTGGGCGTAGGCAGGGTCAATGAACTGCACAAAGAACGACAGCAAAAACAAAATCGCCTTTGGGTTGAGCAAGCTGATCAGCAGCGCCCGGCGAAATGGCCGCTGCAAGTGCGCAGCCGCTGCTGCCGGCTTGGGAGCAGACGCTGCCACCGTCGATGGCAGAACATCCGCACGGGCGCGCAAACCAGCGATGGCGCCACGCAGCAAATTCAACCCGACCCAAAACAGATACGCCGCACCGGCGTACTTGACCACCATGAACACGGCCGGATGCGTGCGCAGCAGGCTGGCCGCGCCCAAAGCGGTAAACAGCAGCAAAATTGTGTCGCCCACAAACACCCCAAACGCGCCCTGATAGCCAGCACGGACACCGCGCACTGTGGCCACAGACAGCACATACAGCGAGTTGGGCCCAGGCAGCAAAATGATGCCAAAAGCGCCGGCAACGTAAGTCCACAGGTCGGTGACGCCGTAAAAACTCATGGCCTCTGCTCCATCGCCAGCAGGAAACGGTCAAACAGGTAGCCGATATCGTGCGGGCCCGGCGAGGCCTCCGGGTGGCCTTGAAAACAAAACGCCGGTTTGTCGGTGCGCTCCAGCCCCTGCAGCGTGCCGTCGAACAGGCTGATGTGGGTGGCACGCAGATGAGTCGGCAACATGTTTTCATCCACCGCAAAGCCGTGGTTTTGACTGGTGATGCTGACACGCCCGGTATCAAGGTCTTTCACCGGGTGGTTGGCCCCGTGGTGGCCAAACTTCATCTTGAAGGTCCTGGCACCACTGGCCAGCGCCATGATCTGATGCCCCAGGCAAATGCCAAAGATCGGAATGCCGGACTCGATCAACTCGGCAACAGCGGTAATGGCGTAGTCGCACGGCTGTGGGTCGCCGGGTCCGTTGCTCAAGAAGATGCCATCGGGCTGGTACTTGAGCACGTCGACCGCCAGGGTCTGCGCTGGCACCACGGTCACCCTGCAACCACGCTCGGCCAACATGCGCAAAATGTTCTTTTTAATGCCAAAGTCGTACGCGACGACATGAAACTTCGGCTTTGTGAGTTCTCCAAACCCTGGCTTGCCGGCCAGGACTGGCTGGGACAAGCGCCACTCGGTCTGGGTCCATGCATAGGGCTCTTTGACCGTGACCACCTGGGCCAGATCCAATCCGGCCATGGGGGGCGCCGCCTGCGCCAGCGCAATGGCCTTGTCGATCAGCTCTTGGGTCACCGCCTCGCCCGGCGCCAAGGCCATGATGCAGCCGTTTTGCGCACCCTGGCTGCGCAACTGGCGCGTCAGTTGGCGGGTATCAATATTGGCAATCGCCACCGTCCCTTCCTGCACCAGGTAGTCACTCAAGGACATGGTTTGACGAAAATTGGACGCCAGCAGCGGCAGGTCCTTGATGACCAGACCGGCCACATGCACCTTGTCCGCCTCAACGTCCTCAGAATTGACGCCGTAGTTGCCTATGTGCGGATAAGTGAGGGTAACGATTTGCTGGCAGTAGCTCGGGTCTGTGAGGATTTCCTGGTAGCCGGTCATGGCGGTGTTGAACACCACCTCGCCGACGGTGGAGCCAGAGGCTCCAATGGAATGACCAACATAGACTGTGCCGTCTGCGAGCGCCAAAATGGCGGGGGGAACATTTCCCTGTAAAGACAAAAGCACTGGGTTCTCCGGAAGGGGTTTTCGGGTACGCCCACGCCCGCTCAAGATTGAACTCTTGGCTTGAATTGTCGGGAGAATTGGCTTGAGAAGGCGCTAGGCGTACAGGGTGCGATGAGGCGTCCGAGTATAACCGAGGGGGCCATCAGGCAGCGATCACCCCACCAAAGAGGTTGCCGCACTGGCGTGCAGGCAAATGGCAGCGGCAGCAGCGACGTTAAGAGACTCTTCACCGCCGGGCTGGGCAATACGCACATGCAAGCGGGCAAGCGCCTCCAGCTCGGCGCTGACGCCCTGTCCTTCGTGCCCCAGCGCCCAGGCGCAGGGCATCGGCAGCGCCTGATTTGCGATCGCCTGATGCAAATAGGAGCCCCGGTGCGAGCTGGTCACCACAAACGGCACGGCAAGTGCGCCCAAGTCAGCCAGCGTCACGCCTTCGATCAACTGCAAACCCCAATGCGCGCCCATACCGGCGCGCAGCACTTTGGGGCTCCACAGCGCAGCCGTGCCTTTGAGCGCGATGATCTGCTTGAAACCGAAGGCCGAGGCGCTGCGCAGAATCGATCCGACATTGCCTGCGTCTTGCACCCGGTCCAGAATAACCGACGCCATGACCGGCTGCAAAGCCGCAAGCAGCGGCAAATCAAAGACAAAACCCATCTGGGCGGGTGACTCCAAGCCACTGATGGCAGCGAACACGGCATCCGGAATTACTATATTTTTAATAGCTGCCTGCGCATATTTCACGGGGGCTAGAGGCCAAAATGACTCTGAAAAAACACCAATAGCGGGCGTCACATGACGGGCCAGTGCGGCAGCACCCAGGTGTTCACCCTCGGCCCAGAACCGGCCCTGTTTTCGATAGCCGGTGTTATCTTGCGCCAGGCGACGCAGGTCTTTGAGAAAAGCGTTATCGCGCGACGTGATGTGCTGAACGGGCGAATCGGTCATCGCGGCACCTCAGCCAACACATCGGCTACCGGGCGAAAGGTTTTGCGGTGCTCCGGGCAGGCCCCATGCTTTGTTAAGGCCGCCAGATGTTGCGCCGTGCCATAGCCTTTGTGCCTGGCAAAACCATATTGTGGGTACTGCGCGTCCAACTCGGCGCACCAGCGGTCGCGGTGGACTTTGGCCAGAATCGAGGCGGCCGATATGGCAGCGACCAGTGCGTCGCCTTTCACAATGGCTTCGGCCCGCATGGTCAACACCGGTAGCCGGTTGCCATCCACCAGCACCAGTGAGGGCTTAAGCCGCAGACCCTCCACCGCCCGGCGCATCGCCAGTAGCGTGGCTTGCAGAATATTGAGTCGCTCAATTTCTTCGACGCTGGCCTGGGCAATGCAGCAGCACAGAGCTTTGGCACGAATCTCGTCAAACAACTGCTCGCGACGCCGCGCGCTGAGTATTTTGGAATCCGCTAGACCCTTGATCGGCTGCAAGTCGTCCAGAATCACGGCGGCGGCCACCACAGGGCCTGCTAGCGGGCCGCGCCCGGCCTCGTCCACCCCGGCGACCAGGCCCGCAACATCCCACAAGAGCGCCGCCTGTTTGATGGATGGCTGGTGAAGCGTGGCTTGTTCAGCCTTGGAGGACTTGCTGGATCGCATGGGCGGCCAATCGAGGGGTGTCGCGCTGCAACTCGGTGTGCAGCGCGACAAATTTTTGTTGCAGGGCCGTTATTTTCGCAGGATGCGATGCCTTGGCATCGATCCAGAGCAACACCGCGTCAGCCAGCGCTTGTGCCGTGGCAGCGTCTTGCAGAAATTCTGGCACGACAAAATCCTGGCACAAAATATTGGGCAAGCCGACCCAGGGCTGCAACTGCTTGCGCCGCATGATCTGCCACGACAACCACCCCATGCGGTAGGCGATCACCATCGGACGCTTGAACAAGGCCGCTTCCAGCGTGGCGGTGCCACTGGCGATCAGCGTCACATCGCAAGCCGCCAGCACCGTGTGCGACTGCCCCTCAATGATCTGCAACTGGGCCTGCATGCCGCTGGCACGGGCCGCCTGCTCGATGCTGACGCGCAAGGCGGGAATGGCAGGAACTATGAATTTAATAGCTGGATGCGCTTGATGGATAAGGGCTGCAGCCTGAAAGAACCTTAAAGCCAGATGATTGATTTCAGATTGCCGACTGCCAGGCAAGATCGCGACAACTTGGTCCTCATCGGCCAGTCCCAAGACGGCACGCGCAGCCGATCGATCGGGCGTCATCGGAATCACGTTGGCCAATGGGTGCCCAACGTAGGTCGCGGCGATGCCGTGCTGAGCCAGCAGAGCGGGCTCAAACGGAAAAATGCACAGCACATGGTCGACACTGCGACGAATTTTCTCTACCCGCTCAGGGCGCCAGGCCCAGATGGACGGTGACACAAAATGCACGGTCTTGATGCCCTTGGCTTTCAGGCCCTGCTCCAGATCGAGGTTGAAGTCGGGCGCATCCACACCAATGAAAACATCGGGACGCTGCTGCAGCAGTCGGGTTTTGAGTTGCCGGCGAATACCCACAATCTCGCGGTAGCGGCGCAGCACCTCCCAACCAAAGCCATGCACCGAGAGTTTGTCGTGCCCCCACCAGGCCACCAAGCCACGGCGCGCCATCTGAGGGCCGCCAATGCCGACTGCGGTCATGAGTGGCCATTGCTCACGCAGACCATCCAGCAGCAAACCCGCGAGCAGATCACCCGAGGTTTCGCCGGCCACCAGCGCCACCTTGAGTTGTTGGCTAATTTGATTTGCCATCCAGGCTTCAGCGCGCTTTTGATTCAGCGCACAATGCCACGCTGGGGCGATGTTTGCTCCAAAAATGAGAGCATCATCTGCACATCTGGCAAGGACTCAGGGCTACTTTTTACCAAATCCGCAATGCGCTCACGCGCCACCTGTAACGTCAGATCCTCGCGGTATAGCGCCTTGTGCATGGCTTTGACCGCAGACACCCGCTGGGCTGAAAAGCCACGTCGGCGAAGTCCTTCGTAGTTCATGGAACGGGCTTGTGCCGGCTGCCCCTGACACATGACAAAGGGCGGCAGATCGGCCAACAACATCGTGCACATGGCAGTCATGCTGTGGGCACCGATTTTCACGAACTGATGCACCACGGTGAAGCCGCCCAGAATCGCCCAGTCTCCCACATGGACGTGGCCCGCCAACTGGGAATTGTTGGCGAAGATGGTGTTATTACCGACGACGCAAT
>DATCIC010000344.1:0-3165 GCA_036508025.1 Rhodoferax sp.
GATCCACTCAATCCGGTTCGCCGTCAAGCCTTCACGCAAAGCCTTGATGATCGGTATGCCACCGGCCACGGCGGCCTCAAATGCCACCATCACGCCTTGGCGGGACGCGGCGGCAAAAATCTCGGTGCCGTGCACCGCCAGTAGCGCCTTGTTGGCGGTGACCACATGCTTGCCGGCCGCAATTGCCTCCAACACCAGGGTTTTGGCAATGCCATAGCCGCCGATCAGTTCGATCACGATGTCGATGTCGGGGTTGGCAATCACGGCGCGGGCGTCGTTCACCACCTTGACGCCAGGTCCGACCAGACTTTGCGCCCGCGCCACGTCCAGATCCGCCACCATGGTGATTTCGATGCCACGACCGGCACGGCGCTTGATTTCTTGCTGGTTGCGACGCAGCACATTGAAGGTGCCCGAACCCACAACGCCAATGCCCAAAAGTCCTACTTGTATCGGTTTCATAAATTTTATTAGTTAAATTGGCCTCTAGCCCCCGTGCAATAAGCGCGAGCAGCTATCAAATACATTGCAAATCAGTTGCTATGGCGCTTGCGATAGCTTTCCAGAAACTTGGCGACCCGGCCAATCGCCTCGCGCAAATCTTCTTCATGCGGCAAGAACACAATCCGGAAGTGGTCCGGCGTGGGCCAGTTGAAGCCGGTGCCCTGCACCAGCATCACTTTGGTTTGCTTCAGCAACTCCAGGAAAAATTGCTGGTCATCGGCAATCGGGTACATCGTCGGGTCAAGGCGCGGAAACATGTACAAGGCTGCGGACGGCTTGACGCAGCTCACACCCGGGATCGCCGTGATCAGCTCATGGGCCAAATCGCGCTGGCGGCGCAGACGCCCACCCTCGCACACCAGGTCATTGATGCTCTGGTAGCCCCCGAGCGCGGTCTGGATCGCCCACTGACCCGGCACGTTGGAACACAAGCGCATGTTCGACAGCATGTTCAGGCCCTCGATGTAATCCAGGGCGGGCTTTTTATCCCCCGAGATCACCATCCAGCCCGCCCGGTAACCGCACGAGCGGTAGCTCTTGGACAGCGAGTTGAAGCTCAAAGTCAGCACATCGTCGCTCAAGGAGCCCATCGCCGTGTGGCGGACGCCGTCGTACAGCACTTTGTCATACACCTCGTCGGCAAAGATCACCAGCCCGTGCTCGCGCGCAATCTGCACGATGGCCTTGAGCAGTTCATCGGAATACAGCGCACCGGTCGGGTTGTTGGGGTTGATGACCACAATGCCCTTGGTACGCGGCGTGATCTTGGCGCGAATGTCATTCAGGTCAGGCATCCAGCCGTTGGCTTCGTCGCACAGGTAGTGCACCGGCGTGCCGCCGGACAAGCTGGCCGCCGCCGTCCACAGCGGGTAGTCGGGTGAGGGCAGCAGCAATTCATCGCCGCTGTCGAGCAGCGCGTTGGTGGCCATGACGATCAGTTCGCTGGCGCCATTGCCCAGATAGATGTCGTCCAGCGTCACGCCCTTGATGCCCTGCTTTTGGGTTTCATGCATGACCGCCTTGCGCGCTGCAAAAATGCCCTTGCTGTCGGAGTAACCGGCCGAATTGGGCAGGTTGCGGATCATGTCCTGCTGGATTTCTTCCGGAGCGTCAAAGCCGAACACCGCCAGGTTGCCGATATTGAGCCTGATGATCTTGTGCCCCTCTTCTTCCATTTGGCGCGCAGCGTCCATGATGGGGCCGCGAATGTCATAGCAGACATTGGCCAGTTTGGCAGATTTACGTATGGTCTTCACAGGCTCTCCGGTGGGGTGGCGCGAGGCGGAACCTATAATTTGACCACATTTCGCTGTAAAAATTTTGCACTTTGACGCAGTGCAGCATCCAAATTCCCTCTTTGCCAACATGAAAATACATCCCGACGTCATCACGGTGCAATCCATCAGCGGTTACGGCCCAGGCTGGATCAGCCTGGGCACTGAAAAAATAACCGACAGCGTGGTGATTGGCTCGGCCGGTGAACGCTTGGCCTGGAATTGCAGCCGCTTCGAAGACTTGAGCGCAGCGCACTTTGACGTATTGGCCGCGCTCAACACCGAACTGGTGATTTTTGGCAGTGGCGAGCGCCTGCGGTTTCCGCAAGCGGCCTGGATCAAATCACTGATTGAAAAACAGATCGGCATCGAAACCATGGACACGCCGGCGGCCTGCCGCACCTACAACATCCTGGCTGGCGAAGGTCGCCGTGTCGTCGTCGCGCTGCTGATCGACGCCCCTCAGGGATAACACGGACGCAAGCCTCCAAAGGGAATCTATCGTTTCGGGGTAAAATCGCAGGCTGTAGTCGGGGCTGTAGCCGCGCTGTCACAGCGGCAGATAGCGATAGGAGCCCTCGATTTAAGCGAATGACGCATCCCTGTTACACGAGATTAAGAACTATGGCGATCATTGTCAACAAACCCCTCCCGGAATTTGAATCTACGGCCACTGGCGGCATCAGAGTCTCCAACACCTCTCACCTCGGAAAAGTCGTCGTCCTGTATTTTTATCCCAAGGACAACACCCCCGGGTGCACCACCGAAGCGATGCAGTTTCGTGACCGCTACAACGACTTTGTCAAGGCGGGTGCTACCGTTTTTGGTGTCTCGCGTGACAACATGAGGTCGCATGACGAGTTCAAAGCCAAACTGGAACTCCCGTTTGAGCTGATCGCCGACACGGAAGAAAAAATGTGCCACATGTTCGGCGTGGTCAAAAACAAGATCATGTACGGCAAAAAGGTCAAAGGCATTGAGCGCAGCACGTTCCTGATTGGCGCGGACGGCACCCTGAAAGAAGAATGGCGCGGCCTCAAGGTGCCAGGCCATGTGGACGATGTCTTGAAAGCGGTCAAAGCGCAGAAAAAAGTCGCCGTACCGGCCTGAGTTTCAACCCACGGTGTTTGTCCATCTGGCCCCGTACCAAGCCGCCTTGTTGTCAAGGCGGCTTTTTGCTTTTAAAGCCTCCCTTTAATTCCCTTATTTGCGAGCAAACTCCTTATGCCATTGCCTCCTGCCCCTGCCAAACGCGCCGCACTGCTGTCCGAACGGGACTACGATGTGCCGGTCGCAAGGTTGCCCCAAACACGCAAGACTGCGAGCCCATTGGCCGAGCCTCTCCTGACCGAAAAACCTCAGGCACGGGTGGCCTCCGACGTCACAG
>DATCIC010000345.1:0-4311 GCA_036508025.1 Rhodoferax sp.
ATCGGCACCGTGCTCACCGACAACCCCCGCCTGGACGTTCGCCTGGTCGACACGCCGCGCCAACCCCATCTGGTGATCGTGGACAGCCGTCTTGAAACGCCGCTGGATGCTCAACTATTCATAGCTGGTCGCGCTTGCTACATCTACGCTGCGGGCCGAAATGATATAAAAAAAGCGGCATTGGAAGCGCGTGGCGCAACGGTGATCTACATGCCGGGTCGCGCGCCCGGAACCGAGCAAAAGGTCGACCTCGCCGCCATGCTGCGTGACCTGGCCGCACGTGAAATCAATGAGTTGCACGTGGAGGCCGGCCACAAGCTCAACGGCTCTTTCATTCGGGAAGCTTTGGTGGATGAATATTTGGTCTACCTCGCACCCATGCTGATTGGGCTTGGCAGCGGCATGGCCAACTTTGGCCCCATCACGCAACTGAGTGATGCGGTGAACCTGCGCTTTCACCGCATCGAGCCCGTCGGTGATGACCTGCGTATTCTTGCCAGACCGCCCGGCCGCGAAACGTTTTAAATCGCTGACAGAACCCATTTGGCTATCAATTACATAGCTATATAGGCAGGTACGACGGGGGCTAGAGCCCTAAAAAGCTTAAATAATCGGGTTTGACATGGATTGCCGCGCTGCGGTCGCAACGACGAATAAGGCAGCACAGCCACCGCAAAGCCACGGTAAATGACAGAACCCCTTTCAGAAATACAACTCTTTCCCTGCGAAAATACGCTTATGTTTACTGGAATCATCACCGGCGTGGGGCGCATCGCCGCCGTTCACGCCCTCGGCAGCTCTGCAAACCACGGCAAGCGCCTCACCATCGAATGCCCGCCCGCTTTTCTCGACGATGTCGGTTTGGGCGACAGCATCGCGCTCAACGGCGCCTGCATGACGGTGACCACGTTGGATATTGCGGGGCAGCAGTTTTGCATCGACATTTCAGCCGAGTCACTCGACAAGACCGCCGGATTGAATGCGACGGGCACCATCAACCTGGAGAAAGCCCTGCGTGCCAACGACCGCCTGGGTGGTCACATGGTGTCGGGCCATGTCGATGGCATCGGCACCATGACGCATTTTTCCCAGGTGGGTGAAAGTTGGCAGTTGCGGGTTTTGGCCCCCAAAGCGCTGGCCAAATACCTCGTCTACAAAGGGTCGATTACGGTCAACGGCGTCAGCCTCACCGTCAACCGCGTCCAGGATATTGAAGACGGCTGCGAGATGAGCATTAACCTGATACCGCACACGGTTCAGAATACGGCGCTTAATACGCTGCAAACTGGCTCCCTGGTCAACCTTGAGATTGATTTGATCGCGCGCTATGTTGAGCGCATGTTAAGCGTGGACCCGCAGCAGACCCATCTGACTGCGCCTTAACGCGTCAGCCACCCAGCTCCCTACCCTCACATTTAGCCATCCATGAAAGACAAGCGCATGACCGCTCCCTCCCCCGTAGCAATTTCCCCGGTTGAAGACATCGTCGCCGACATGCGCGCCGGCCGCATGGTGATTTTGGTCGATGAAGAAGACCGCGAAAACGAAGGCGACCTGGTGCTGGCAGCCGACCACGTCAGCGCCGACGCCATCAACTTCATGGCCCGATTTGGCCGCGGCCTGATTTGCCTGACGCTCACCCGCGGCTTGTGTGAACGCCTGCAACTGCCGCCCATGACCGCGCGCAATGGCGACAAAAAGGGAACGGCATTTACGGTGTCGATTGAAGCCGCTGAAGGCGTCACCACCGGCATCTCTGCCGCCGACCGCGCCCGCACCGTGCAGGCAGCGGTGGCCAAAGACGCCAAAGTTGACGACCTGGTGCAACCCGGCCACATTTTTCCCCTGCAAGCGGTTGAAGGTGGCGTGCTGATGCGCGCCGGCCACACCGAAGCCGGCTGCGACCTGGCCACCATGGCGGGCTGCACCCCGGCCTCCGTCATTTGCGAGATCATGAAGGACGACGGCACCATGGCGCGCCTGCCCGACCTGCAGCTGTTTGCGGCCGAGCATGGCCTGAAGATTGGCACCATCGCCGACCTGATCGCGCACCGCAGCCGGGTCGAGTCGCTGGTCGAAAAATTGGGTTCCCGCCCGATCAACACCGCTTTTGGCGAATTCACCCTCCACGCCTTCAAGGACAAAACAGTGCATGGTGTGCATCTGGCACTGGTCAGAGGTCAGTGGGCCGCAGGCGACACCATACTGGCCCGCGTGCATGAGCCGTTGTCGGTGCTGGACGGGCTCGAGGTCGGCCGCGCCATGCACTCCTGGAGCCTCGACGCCGCGCTGGCCCGCATCGCATCGGAAGGCAGTGGCGTGGTGGTGCTGCTTAATTGCGGCGAAAGCGCCAAGCAATTGTTGGCCCAGTTTGACGGCACCGCACGCGCCAGCCATGGCCCGGAACGCGGCCGCATGGACTTGCGCAGCTACGGCATTGGCGCCCAGATTCTGCGCGAATGCGGCGTGCACAAAATGCAGCTCATGGGCAACCCGCGCCGCATGCCCAGCATGACCGGCTACGGCCTGGAAATTGTGGGTTATTTGGGGAAAACAAATGCTTGACGCAAACCAAGGAACATTGACCGCCAGTGACAGCCGCTTGAACGGCAAAAAATTGCGCATTGGCATTGTTCAGGCGCGTTTCAACGAACCCATTACCAACACCCTGGCGCAGGCCTGCAAGGCCGAGCTGCTGGCGCTGGGCGTGACTGAGAAACACATTGACCTGGTCCAAGTGCCCGGCGCCCTGGAGGTGCCGGTGGCCTTGTTGGCGCTGGCCGAAAAATTAGAATACGACGCGCTGGTGGCCGTAGGCTGCATTATTCGCGGCGAAACCTATCATTTTGAGTTGGTCGCCAATGAATCCGGCGCCGGCGTGAGCCGGGTTGCACTTGATTACCAATTACCCATCGCCAATGCCATCCTGACGACCGAGAATCTGGAGCAGGCCATTGCCCGCCAAACCACCAAAGGGCGCGACGCCGCCCGCGTTGCCGTCGAAATGGCCAATCTACTAAGTGACAACATCTAATGACTGAGCAGCCCACCAAACCCACGGGAAGCCGCCCGCCCCGCCAGCCCCGCACCGGCCTGACCAGTACCGGCGCACGCAAGGCCGGCAGCAAGTCGGACCGTTCGCGCGCCCGCGAATTTGCCCTGCAAGCGCTGTACCAAAGCCTGGTCGGCAAAAACACGGTGACCGACATCGACGCTTTTACCCGCGATCTGGCCGGGTTCTCCAAAGCCGACGCGCTGCACTTCGATACGCTGCTGCGAGGATGCACCGAGCAGGCAGCGGCGTTGGACGCCCTGCTGTTGCCGCTGCTGGACCGCAAGTTTGCCGAGATTTCTCCCATTGAACACAGCATCATGTGGATTGGCGCTTTTGAGCTCCAGCACTGTCTGGACGTGCCGTGGCGCGTCGTGCTTAATGAATGCGTCGAGTTGGCCAAAGAGTTTGGCGGTACCGACGGCCACAAGTACGTCAACGCCGTGCTCAACAGCCTGGCGCCGAGCCTGCGTGCGGCCGAAGTGAATGCCGACCGGGGAAAAACCCGCGCATGAGAATCTCTGATCGCGCGCAGCGCATCGAGCCCTTTTATGTGATGGAGGTCGCCAAGGCGGCGTCCGCACTGGCCTTTGACGTCGCGCACACTGCATCGCCCATGATCTTCTTGAACATTGGCGAGCCCGACTTTACCGCGCCACCTTTGGTGCAAGAAGCGGCTTGCCGGTGCGTGCGCGACGGTTTAACTCACTACACGCAGGCCACCGGCATGGGGCCACTGCGCGAGCGCATCAGCGACTGGTACTTAAGCCGCTTCAATGTCCAGGTGCCAGCCAGCCGCATTGTGATCACCGCCGGCGCCTCGGCAGCCTTGCAACTGGCCTGTCTGGCCCTGGTCGAATCGGGCGACGAGATCCTTATGCCCGACCCCAGCTACCCGTGCAACCGGCACTTTGTGTCAGCCGCCGACGGCAGCGCCGTGCTGCTCCCCACCACGGCGGCCGAGCGGTTTCAGCTCAGCGCCGACAAGGTGCAAGCCGCCTGGGGGCCAAAGACCCGTGGCGTGCTGCTCGCTTCGCCCTCCAACCCCACCGGCACCTCCATTGCGCCGGATGAACTGCGCCGCATTCACCAGGTGGTGAGCCACAAGGGCGGCATCACGCTGGTCGACGAGATCTACCTCGGCCTGAGCTTTGACGCGCAGTATGGGCAAACGGCGCTGGCGCTCGATGACAACATCATCAGCATCAACAGTTTCAGCAAATACTTCAACATGACCGGCTGGCGTCTGGGCTGGCTGG
>DATCIC010000346.1:0-8122 GCA_036508025.1 Rhodoferax sp.
AGTTCAAGGTGTGTTCACCGGTTGCCTACGGCGCGAAGGTCGGCAATGGGTCTTCACGAGCCGGTCGAATTTCGCGGAAGCCGGCCGTCAAAACTTAAAACTTAAAGGCAGGTATGGAGCCGGATCTACTTCGCCTGTGCAGCGTAAGCCGACCGCCACGAGCGGCAGCTTCCTGGACGTCCAGTCCAACGACTTTTCTCAGGCCATAGTGACCTCGGGAAGGAACAACGACAACCCGGCAATCACCGACACCATGGCGCACGCGCACTGTCCGCTGGCCACATGCGCCCGATTGGCATATACAGGAAGGCCTCGGCGTGCAGAGTTGTGAACGCCGGTCGTGAGTGTTCCGCTCAATGGAAGCGACAGCGTGGGCGGGGGCGCGACTGCCTTCGCTGTTTGGGCGAACTATGCGCGCTGGCGCACGGTTTTTTGCAGCAGCTTCAGTCAGAATTCGGGAAGGCACTCTTTCTCCAATCGTTGTGCCACCCAGTACCAAACAGAAGGAACACCTCATGACAACTATCAAGAATGTCACTATCCTCGGAACCGGCGTGCTCGGCTCGCAAATTGCATTTCAGACGGCTTTCCATGGCTTCACCGTCATCGCGTACGACATCAATGCGCAGATCATTGAGCAAGCCAAAACGCGCTTCGCCAGTTTGGCACAAACCTACATCGACGAGCATGTTGCCGGTGCGGCTGATGGCGGCTCGGCAGCGGCGCTCGCCAATATCAGCTATTCGTTCGAACTAGGCGACGCGGTCAAAGATGCCGACCTCGTGATCGAGGTCGTGCCAGAGAAGCTTGAGATCAAGCGCGCCGTTTACACCGAATTGGCCAAGCTCGCGCCGCGCAAGACGATCTTCGCGACAAACTCGTCGACCCTGCTGCCAAGTGCGATGAAAGACTTCACCGGTCGCCCAGACCGCTTCATTGCGTTGCACTACGCCAATCGTGTCTGGTCACACAATACGGCAGAGATCATGGGAACGACGGCCACCGCCCCGGCTGTGGTTCAGACAATCATCGACTTCGCGATGGCAACGGGCATGGTGCCGATCGAGATCAAGAAGGAACATGCGGGCTACCTCCTAAATTCGCTGCTCGTGCCGTTCCTGGACGCTGCGGGTGACCTTCTCGTTGACGACATCGCCGAGCCTGACATGGTGGACAAAACCTGGCGCATCGCCACCGGGGCGCCATTGGGGCCGTTCCAGATCTTCGACATCGTCGGACTCACGACGGCCTACAACATTTCCTTGACGAACCCGGATCCGAAGCGGCAGGCCTTCGCGAAACTTCTCAAGGAGCGCTACCTCGATAAGGGCAAGCTTGGCACATCGACCGGTGAGGGCTTCTACAGCTATCCGAAAAAATAAGTCGCCCACAAAGAGTCAGGCGGCTGCCGGCGCGAAGCCTCCTCAAGGGATGTCGCGCCGCGTACCCGACCGCGGCCCACCGCACTGGAGGATTTGGGTGCCCATCATGCGGGAACATAGGCACCAGACCGCAGAACCGCGAAGACCACCAGGGCGGCCAACGACAGAGCCGCTGCCATTACGAACGCCAGACCTGGCGTCAAGGCCCATAAGGCCCCTGCCACCAGCGATGCCGGCAGGTTCTCGGGAAGCTGCCAGTCAAAGTTGAAGGTCAGCAATCGAGAAAATCCTATACCGGCAACGCAGCGTTAGCCGACTTCCAGTGGACCCTGTGTTTCAAGATTGAAAACGAAAACCGCTCAGTAATTTTGTTCTCGATACCAGTCATAGACGCGCCGTGATTTCCTGACTGCAGTCATTCGTCGGCGATTGAGGATTTTTCGATCTGGTGGCGATGGTTTTCTCTTCAGCAGTCATTGGCGGCCTTGCGTCGGCAGGCAAGTCCCGACCACTTCCGGTCTTTGGGATGCATCGCTCTATAGCGGACAGCGGTAAGCCCAAATTCACAAGAGCAGTCATTGAGATCGAAGTTCCTGGAATGTGGCATTGACAGCTCATGTGCAGCGTCTAGATTAGACGGTCAGCCCGTCTACTGGCGCCTGCTCATCGCTTCAAGCTCGCCAAGGAATTCCGCAACCTGCCTCGGTGAAAAGCATCGAGCCAGATTCCCTTTGATGCCTGCCTTGCGAATTCTCTTGGTGGCGACTCCGACCTTGTGACACCACGCGGAGTCCAGCAGAACCATGTCGCACAACAGGCACGCAGGCAGCGCATGTACCAAGTCGGTTGCATCGTTCTCCGTGAACCTTTGTCCTTCCCTGGCTTCCGGCTCAAGAAGCAGTTCATCTCTGAAGATTTCCTTGAGGCTCATCCCAGGTTGTGGCACAAACTTCCTGCGATGTTGATTCGTTAAGACCTTGTCCCGTATCACTGCTACAGCCCTGGCAACGTCGCGTTTCATCTGCTCAAAGATCGGAAGCAGCATGTCTGCATGCGTGATGGCATCGGAGATGAAGCGGTGCGTATTGAAGCGCCCGCCGGCAATCATGGCGCGCTCACCAAGGTCTACCAAAATCCAATGCCTGTCCGGTGCGTCCGGGTGCCTTGGCCCACCGGGGTTGCGTTGATGGAAGCAGTCCGTCTCGTCTACTGTGTCGAGGACGTAGAAGTGAGGAAAAGCCTTTGCGATCAGAGCCTCGACTCTGCGCGCTGTCATAGCGTCCCGCATGGCGATGAACTCTGAAAGATTGGCCTGCGAAAATACCCAGGTCCCGCCAGCAACATGCAGAGCTGCAATGAATCGGCTCCCGACTGGCTCTTGATCGGCAAATCGGCGCACTGCCCAATGATCCAAATAGACCAGCGGATGCACCAGTGTCTGCCGAACTCGCAAACCGCCTTTACCGTTGGGCTCAATCGTCATCACCATTGGCTGATTGTCCCCTAGCGGCCAGCGACCTTGGCGGCGCATGTCGGAAATTAAGATGTTGCCGTTAGACGCCGACAGATCAAGGTCAAACAGGACGGGTGGTCAGCAAGACTGATTGCGGGTATCCAGGTTTTCCAGGCCACGGCCTCCGCTCGAGCAACCTGTCGATACGGGTTGGCTCAAGGCGTGAACCACGCGACGCTGCATGTGTTCGGTAAGCACGGTTCGGGCTCACGCGGGCCATGGCCGAGTTCGCGTAAACTGTATTTGGGGTTACAGTGCCTAAAAACAGAGGGAATAAATGGACTTAGTAAACCTACAAATAGGCCGAGTCATCCTGCACGAGGTGTTCAAGCGCACTGACGAGCGGCTCAAAGTTGAACCACAATACGGAGCAGGTATCGAAGCCCTCGATGGGCCAGCACTTGATGCCTTGCGCGAGCGCATCGTCGCGGCAATGTCTCGATCTGATCGGTGCATTGAGATGACCATTGGTAAATCTGAACCGGCGAGCATGGTCGCGGTAGCCTCGGCGTTGGTAAACACGGACGAGCCCCTATACATCACGGAGTCACGGCGCGTTGCAGACCTGCTCGCGGAGGCGCAAAGAAGTCGCGCAATACCCGGCGGTATTGTGGTCGTCTTCACAGGTTCTTTTGGTGTTCCCGTGAAACGCTTAGTCGGAGTCATTAAGGCCGAGGTCCATACCGGATTTCAGCGCGATTTAAGGGACGGAAGGTTCATCCTGAAGTTTCTCGACAAGTTATTGCTGACACCCCAGACAAAGCTCTACAAGATTGGGCTGTATGTCGAGCAAGAACCCGCCGAACCAAAACTTACTGAGGCGTGGCGGGCTTTTATCTACGACGAAACGATGACTGTTCGCGACCGCTACGGGGCAGCACAGTATTTCTACGATGGTTTTCTTGGCCTTACTTTTCCCACGTCCAGCGCCCGACAAACCAAGCAGTTTCACGACCTCACCAAAACCTTTATTCAATCGATGGAGATCCCTGAAGAAGACAAGGTGGCGTTGCACAACGCGCTCGTGACTTACTTGAAGGTTGACCAAAGTCCCACCGTGGAGGTCACGGCGTTTGCAACCTCGTATTTCGGCGACCCCGCGGTGCAGGATTCCTACGAGTCATTTATGACGGGGAAAGGCTTCCCGGATACGGCTATCAACAAAGATCTTGCCGACGTTGAACGCTCACTCCGACTTCGCCGCCTAGTGTTTCGAAATCAAGTCCGAGTCATTGCGCCAGCAGAAGGCTTTGACAACTTGATCAAGATCGAAGCTATCGACGGCGAGCCTAACCCAAATGGGGATGTCCCGAGGTGGACGCGGGTGACCATCAAGGACAGGATTGCGAATCAAGAATGAATGAGACAGAGTTCCTTGCACGATGGACGGCGGAGAAAGAAATCTACGCCGCGTGGGGGAACGTCGTTGCCAAAGAAGTTTTAGGGGGCCTCCGTGCTCTTGATAGCACTCTCGATCCAGAAATCTTCGTAAAAATTTCTCCACGGCCACGACTAAAAGGCGACGACTCACTTCTAGGAAAGGCGTTTCATCGGAATAAGCCTTATGCCGACCCCTACGCAGAGATTGAAGACAAGATCGGTGTCCGCTTTGTGGTGCTGCTGGCCTCAGACGTCCTGAAGCTTCAGAAAGTCATTGAAAGCGGGCAGCTATGGCATTGGAGCCTCGACAAGGATTATGAACAGGATCGGGAACAGCGCCCCCTCGAATTCGCGTATCAGTCGAAACACTACGTGTTACGTGCCAGGGAAGACATAACAGATGGCTGCGTCACGATTCCCAGCCAAACGCCTTGCGAGGTCCAACTGCGCACACTGCTGCAGCATGCTCATAGCGAACTGACACACGACAACATATATAAGGTCCAGTCTGGAACTCCAGTCAGCAGCACCGTTCAACGAACAGTGGCCAAAAGCATGGCGCTGATTGAAGCCGTAGACGATTTCTTTGAACGTGCTATCCAGCAACTTGGCGAGGCTACTGCCGCAGAGCGTGCCGCAATGCAATCGCTCTCCCAACTGTTTCAGAAGTTTGTCGGCTTGGCACCGGGGAACGACAAGAGCAACGCCCTCGTTCTTCATGCTTTACGACAACAAATCGCCCCTGATTTACACGCGCAGATTGAGACAATGCTGCAGGGCAAGCCATTTATCTTGGACAACATTAGAGCGCGATACGGTTCCATCCACGCCTTTCGCCAGCCATGGATTTTGTTTGCATACCTTCAAGTCGACCGCCAACCGAATCAAACCCAAGACAATTGGCCGCTTACACCATCTGAGATAAGTCCGGTCTATACGGACCTTGGCAAACGCATGAACTGAAGAGGCTGCCAATAGTGGTAACGCGAGTGCTAGCCGCTTGTCCAATTAAATGGTTCCGCGTTTCGAAGTAATGTCCGCTTCTGGCCCGAATACCGTGCCGGCGAACGTCAGCTTACTTCAGGCGTCGAAGTCGGCAATGGGCACACAGTTGTCCGCGGGCGGTCTTAGGCGACTGACTGCTCTCTTTGTTTGCCTGATCAGGGCGCGAAATTTGTTCAAATTTCATGCCGCTGGCTCCAGCAGACTGAAAGCCGACTTAAAAAATTCCAGACTGCTGGGGCGCGACAATCATTCTGTCCGGTCTGACGACAAACATCCTGGCCGGTGGTGAGGAGTCGAAAGCGGCGTAGCCGACGTAGACGACGATCCACCGGCCGCGCCGGCTTGCAGGGGGTTCAAGATGGTGGGCTTAAGTCTCAAACAGAGAGTTCAGCCCAGTGCCATCAACCCGAATCACCGATCAGCAGGTTTGCCTCTACATGAACATCCGAAAGAAAAAGTCACAGGTGCTGGCTGCGGCCAAAGCCGGCATCAGCGAGCGCAGTGCGCGCCGCATCGATGGTGCCAGCACTCTTGCCTCACAGAACCCCCGGCGCTATTGGCGCTCACGGGTCGATCCATTTCTGCAGGTCTGGGACAGTGAAGTCTTGCCGCTGCTCAAAAGCGCGCCCAAGCTGATGGCCATCACCTTGCTGCGCAAACTTCAGGACGATCACCCCAACGACTTCCCCGACGGCACGCTGCGTACCCTGCAGCGTCATATTCGCCAGTGGCGTGCCATGGAGGGGCCCGCAAAGGAAGTGTTCTTCCCGCAGGACCATGCACCGGGCCACCGTGGTTTATCCGACTTCACTTCCATGGGGGAGTTGCGCATCACGATTGCAAGCGTACCGTTTGCGCACATCCTGTATCACTTCGTTCTTGCCTTCTCCCGCTGGGAGCACGTTGAAGTGGTCGAAGGTGGGGAAAGCTTTGAGGCCCTCTCCAAGGGATTGCAGAATGCCTTGTGGCAGGCTGGCGGCACCCCACAGGAACACCGAACGGACAGCCTGTCGGCGGCCTTCAAAAATCTGACCGAGGAAGAAGACTTTACTGTTCGCTATACGGCACTGATTGACCATTACGGCATGGCCGCCACCCGCAACAACCGTGGCGTCAGCAATGAAAATGGCAGCGTAGAGTCATCCCACCGGTATCTGAAGGAGGCCCTGGAGTAAGCACTTCTTTTACGTGGACACCGCGACTTTGAGGACCGCTCGGCCTACGAGGGCTTTGTACGTGAATCCGTGATACGGCGTAATCGGCGCAACGCGGCGGCCTTCCAGATCGAGCGTGCGCAATTGCAGGACCTGCCCCAAAGGCGCACGACCGACTTTGTTGAAGACGAGGGTCGTGTCACACGTTCGAGCACCTTCACGGTGTGCGGCATCCTGTACAGCGCGCCCTCCCGGCTGATTGGGCAGCGCCTGAAGGTGCGCTTGTTCAGTGATCACCTAGACTGCTATCTCTCTGGAGCGCTGGTTCTGAGTTTGGCACGTGGCACGCGCTCGCCCATTACCGGGCGTGGTCGGGTGATCGATTACCGTCACTTCATTGAAGCACTCAAACGCAAACCCCAGGCGTTCAAGGGCCTGGTGTTCCGCGATGCACTGTTTCCGCGGGAGGCGTACCGCAGGACTTGGGAGCAGCTCGATGCCAAGCTGACCCAGCGGCTGGCCTGCCAGACGATCGTGGGCCTGTTGGAGATGGCCGCCAACGATGGGGTGGAAGCCGTGTTGGCTGTACGGCTTGAGGCGCTCCTGGCAGCAGGGGTGCTGCCTGATGTCAAGCGTTTGCGCGAAGAATTCACCCCGCGCAAGACCGAGGTTCGCCAGGTAACGGTTGAAATTCCCCCGCCCAGCATCTATGACGCGCTGCTGCCAAGCACACAAGCCACCGAGCAAGAAGAGGTGCTGGCATGAGCGCCCAAGCCTTCGAGCCAGCCCGAAACGCCTTGATGCTCAACGAACTTCGCCTGCCCACGATGGGCAGACTGTGGACGGAGTTTGCCCAGCGCTCGGACAAGGAGGGGTGGCCAGCCGGGCGATTCCTGAGCGCCTTACTGGAGCACGAATTGGCTGAGCGGGCCAAGCGACGAATTGAACGTCACCGTGTCGAGTCCCAGTTGGATACGACCAAGACGCTGGCGAGCTTCGAGTTTGCCGAGGTGCCGATGCTGTCCAAGGCTCATGTGATGGCGCTGGCCAGCGGGGATTCCTGGATCGATAAGGGGGCCACGATTCTGATCTTTGGGCCCCCTGGTGTGGGCAAAAGTCATGTTGCCTGCGGTATTGGTCATGCGCTGATCGACGCCGGATACCGGGTGCTCTACACGCGCACCAGTGAACTGGTGCAGCGCTTGCAGAGCGCTCGTCAAAATCTGCAGCTGCCCCAAGCCCTGGTAAAGCTGGACCGCTATGACTTGATCATTCTGGATGACCTCTCGTACGTCCGAAAAGATCAGGCCGAGTCCAGCGTGCTGTTTGAGTTGATCTCCGAGCGCTACGAGCGACGCAGCATCCTGATTACGGCCAACCAGCCGTTCTCCGGTTGGGACAACGTGTTCCCGGATCCGGGCATGACGGTGGCGGCAATTGACCGTCTGGTACACCACTCCACAATCTTTGAACTCAACAATGTTGAAAGCTACCGCAGCAAAGAGGCCCTTCGGCGCCAGAGAGTTCAACTTGAAAACGACAAAG
The DNA here is from genome assembly GCA_036508025.1 of Rhodoferax sp. Taxonomy (GTDB): domain Bacteria; phylum Pseudomonadota; class Gammaproteobacteria; order Burkholderiales; family Burkholderiaceae_C; genus Rhodoferax. The sequence goes on from DATCIC010000346.1 coordinate 7,980, forward strand.
CAAATCGAAAACGTCAATCATCAAAAGACAGCGACAACCACACCAAGGAGCCAATGACATAGACCACTAAACAACGACATTCATCCCCCTAAACCGGCCAAGATGATTGTCGCTGGACCGGCCATGCTGGTTGACGCCGTCCA
>DATCIC010000347.1:0-4772 GCA_036508025.1 Rhodoferax sp.
AGTCCCGGGCGCAAAAAAACCCGCCGGGCGAACCTGGCGGGTCGAACCGATCGACAGCGCGCGCGGCGCCATCATCCGGTCAGAGCTTCTTGGAGGACATGTAGCTGTCGAAGCGCCCCTCGGCAAAGCGGAACCAGAGGATCTCGTCACGCTGGAAGTTGCGGTAATCGTCGTAAATTTTCTTCCAATCCGGGTTGCTCTTTTCCAGACCGGCGTACAGCTCCATGGATGCCGTGAATGACGCATCCAGCACGGACTGAGGGAACGGCAGCACCTTGGTTTTGGCGGCGACGAGTTGTTTGAGCGCGCCGGGGTTGCGCGCGTCGTAGCGCGCCTGCGTCACCACGTGTGCCTGGTATGAAGCGGCCTCAACAATGGCCTTATTCTCGCTGGACAGGCTATTCAGCGCCTTTTGATTCACATAGAACTCAAGGTTCAGGCTGCCCTCCCACCAGCCGGGGTAATAGTAAAACGGCGCCACCTTGTTGAAGCCCAGCTTCTGGTCATCGTACGGGCCGATCCATTCGGCCGCATCAATGGTGCCTTTTTCCAGAGCCTGATAAATCTCGCCGCCAGGAATGTTCTGCGGCACGCCGCCCATGCGCTCGATGACCTTGCCGGCAAAGCCGCCGACACGGAATTTCAGGCCCTTGATGTCCGCAGGCGACTTGATCTCCTTGCGAAACCAGCCCCCCATTTGCGCGCCCGTGTTACCGCCCAGGAAGTTGACAATGTTGTACTTGGCATAGAACTCGCGCATCAGCTTGCCGCCGTTGCCGTCCACTATCCATGCCGTGAGTTGGCGCGAGTTCATGCCGAAGGGAATTGCACCGCCGATGGCGAAGGCCTCGTTCTTGCCGAAGAAGTAGTACGGCGCAGTGTGCGCTATTTCCACGGTGCCGTTTTGCACGCCATCGACCACGCCAAACGCCGGCATCAGCTCCCCGGCCGCATGCACCGACACTTCGAACTTGCCACCAGACATTTCCCTGACAGCCTTGGAAAACACTTCGGCCGAGCCAAAAATAGTGTCCAGTGATTTTGGAAAGCTCGAAGCCAGACGCCATCGAATGGCGGCCTGCGCGTGCACCGCCGGCGCTACACCGGCGGCCAGTACACCGGTGATGCCGGCGTGTTTGATTAGAGAACGGCGATCCATAAGGTTCACTCCTTGGGTTGTGAAAAAATATCGACGTGCATGCCGGCACAGCGACGACTGACGAGAGTCACACCAAATTGTAGGAATCTGGGAGATTCGCCGCATGGGGGTTTCCCCTCGCTACAAAAAAAATGTCCGGTGACATGCCATGCACACATCACCGGACAAAAAAGAACCACCCGACCGGGCCGCGACGTGCGACCCGGTCGTCCAGATTTACAGCTTGACTGTGGTCATGTAGCTGTCGAAGCGGTACTCAGAAAAACGCAGCCACAACAACTGGTCACGCTGGAAGGCACGCATGTCCTGGTGAATCTTCTTGAACTCGGGCGATTTGGCTTCGTGCTCCGCAAACACTTCCATGGCCGACTTGAAGCCGGCATCCATGATTTCCTTTGGAAATGCCTTGAGCTGAGTCTTGTCGGCCACCAGTTTCTTCAAGGCAATCGGGTTGAACGCATCGTACTTGGCCGTCATGTCACGAGCGGCTACCGTGGTTGCCGCGTCAACAATGGCTTGATATTCCGGCGACAGTGCCGCATAGGCTTTGGCATTGATGAAAAACTCCAGTTCCGCGCCACCTTCCCACCAACCGGGATAGTAGTAGTAAGGCGCCACTTTGTTAAAGCCCAGCTTCTGATCGTCGTAAGGACCCACAAACTCGACAGCATCCAGCGTGCCTTTTTCAAGTGCCTGGTACACATCGCCGGCCGGCATGTTCTGCGGCACAACGCCCAGCTTTTGCATGGACTCGCCAAAAAGCCCGCCGCCCATGCGCATTTTCAGACCCTTGAGATCTTTGACGGTCTTGATTTCCTTGCGGTACCAGCCACCCATCTGGGTGCCGGTGTTGCCCGCACTGCGGCTCTTGATGTTGTACTTGGCGTAAAACTCGTCCATCAGTTTGCGGCCATTGCCATGCTCCATCCAGGCATCCATCTGGCGCGCGGTCAGGCCAAAAGGCACGGCACAACCAAAGGCAAAAATGGGATCCTTGCCGGTGAAGTAATAGGACGCCGTCTGGGCCATCTCGACCGTGCCATTCTGGATCGCATCCACCACACCAAACGCCGGCATCAGTTCACCAGCGGCATGCACCGACACTTGAAACTTGCCGCCAGACAGAGCCTTGACGGTCTTGGCAAACATTTCTGCGCTGCCAAAAATCGTATCGAGCGACTTCGGAAAGCTCGAAGCCATACGCCAGCGAACATTGGCCCCTTGGGCATGCACTGCAGGCGCAGCGCCAACGGCCAGCACGCCGGCAATGCCTGCGTGCTTGATTGCGGAACGACGATCCATTTGGTTCACTCCTAAAGTTGTGGATTGAATTGATTGCGATGCGGGTATGCACAGCAATGACCCATTACAGTCATGCGCCATTGTAGAAAGAAGCCGGGCAAGTCATGGGGGGGTTTCCCCTTGCGTCGATGACCTCACGCTCTGGTCACTGACGTTCGCAGGGGCTGTCCCGCCCCAGCAGTTCAGGCGACGGCTTTGAGCGCCAGGCGTCCGGGCACCAGTAACGCCGCAAAGCGCTTGGTGATCGAGGCTTGAATTCCGGCGGCGTCCAACCCTTGCAGCGCCAGCAATTTGGCCGGGTCACCATGTTCAATGAACTCATCACGCAGGCCCAATTGCAGCACGGGCTTGAGCACACCCGCTGCTTGCAAGGCTTCCAGCACCGCGCTGCCAGCGCCGCCCATGATGGCGCCCTCTTCCAGTGTCACCAGCGCGTCATGCCCAGCGGCCACCTGTAGCATCAGCGCCACATCCAGCGGCTTGGCCCAGCGCATGTTGACCACCGTGGCGTTGAGTTTTTCAGCCACCTGCAAAGCTGGGTACAGGAGCGTGCCAAAGACCAGAATGGCGACACCGCTGCCCGTGCGCCGGATTTCACCTTGGCCAAACGGCAAGGCGTCCAACCCGGCCTGGACGACTGTGCCAGCACCGGCACCCCGCGGATAACGCACGGCCACCGGGTGATTCTGCGCAAAAGCGGTGCTGAGCAACTGCCGGCACTCGTTTTCATCGGCCGGGCAAGCCACGCTGACGTTGGGAATACAACGCAAAAACGGGATGTCATAAGCGCCTGCATGCGTGGCACCGTCAGCACCCACCAGACCCGCGCGATCGAGCGCAAACACCACCGGCAGGTTTTGAATCGCCACGTCGTGGATCAACTGGTCGTAGCCGCGCTGCAAAAAGGTGGAATAAATCGCCACCACCGGCTTCAGGCCCTCACAGGCCAGTCCCGCGGCAAAAGTCACCGCATGCTGCTCGGCAATGCCCACATCAAAGAAACGCTGCGGAAAGCGCTGCTCAAACTCCACCATGCCAGAACCCTCGCGCATGGCGGGCGTGATGCCCACCAGCCGCGGGTCAGCGGCCGCCATGTCGCACAACCATTGGCCAAACACCTGGGTAAAAGTTTGCTTCGGACGGGTGGCGGGCGCCTGCAAACCCACCGCCGGGTCAAACTTGCCGGGGCCGTGGTAGGCCACCGGGTCGGCTTCGGCCAGCTTGTAGCCCTGCCCTTTTTTGGTCACCACATGCAAAAACTGCGGGCCTTTGAGGTGCTTGATGTTCTCCAGCGTGGGGATCAAGGCATCAAGGTCATGGCCATCAATCGGGCCGATGTAATTGAAGCCAAATTTCTCGAACAGGGTCGCTGGCACCACCATCCCTTTGGCGCTTTCTTCCAGCCGCTTGGCGAGCTCAAACAGCGGCGGCGCGCCTTTGAGCACGGTCTTTCCAACGTTTTTGGCAGCGGCATAAAACTGGCCGCTCATGAGCTTGGCCAGGTGACGGTTAAGCGCGCCCACCGGCGGGCTAATGCTCATGTCGTTGTCATTGAGGATGACCAGCAAGTTGCAGTCAGCAACCCCTGCATTGTTGAGCGCTTCAAACGCCATGCCGGCGGTCAGTGCGCCGTCGCCAATGACGGCAATGGAATAGCGCTCTTCGCCCTTGATTTTGGCGGCCAGCGCCATGCCCAAGGCAGCGGAAATGGAGGTACTGGAATGCGCCGTGCCAAAGGTGTCGTGTTCGCTCTCGCCGCGTTGCGGGAAACCACTCAAACCGCCGAGTTGGCGTAGCGTGGCCATGCGTTCGCGCCGACCGGTCAGAATTTTGTGCGGGTAGGTCTGGTGACCCACATCCCACACCACGCGGTCATGCGGGGTGTTGAACACATAGTGCAAAGCCACTGTCAGCTCAACCGTGCCCAGGTTGGAGCTCAGGTGACCCCCGGTTTTGGCCACGCTGTGGAGCAAATAGGCCCGCAGTTCGTCGGCCAGCACGCCCAACTGCGCGCGCGGCACGAGCCGCAGGTCAGCGGGATCATTAATGGTGTGCAGCAACGGATACGAATTATGTGGCATATGCTCTGTTTTTAATAGCTATTAGCGCTTATTCCATAAGGGCCAGAGGCTAATTTACCTAATATTTATTCTAATCAACACGACCGGTTGACCAGCCGCCTGGCCAAACCCTGCAGCGCCTGTGTATCGTGCAAGCCACTGCGGGCCAGCGCCGCCAGCGCTTCGGCCAGCAATTCCTGGGCATAGACGCCAGCGCGCTCCAGCCCCAGCAGCGACAAAAGGTCGGTTTG
>DATCIC010000348.1:0-4954 GCA_036508025.1 Rhodoferax sp.
GATAACCGCTACTTTTCCAGCTAGAGAAAATAAGGACATATGCGGCCAATCAACCCTTTGCCCGCGGCGGCGCAAGCGCATAGCGGCCGTACTCCAGGCGAGCAATTGTCCGGTTGTGCACTTCATCGGGGCCGTCCGCCAGACGCATGGTGCGCATGCTCGCGTATTGCTTTGCCAGACCGGCATCCGTGCTCACACCCGCTGCCCCAAAGGCCTGAATGGCATCGTCAATGATCTTCAGCGCGGCGCGCGGTGCGGCGACCTTGATCATGGCGATCTCTGCACGTGCTTGCCGGTTGCCGACCTTGTCCATCATGTCGGCGGTTTTCAGACACAACAGGCGGGTCATCTCGATGTCGATACGCGCATGCGCCACACGCTCCTCCCATATGGACTGTTCCGAGATGCGCTTGCCAAAAGCGACGCGGGCCTGCAAGCGTTTGACCATCTTTTCGAGCGCCACCTCGGCGCTGCCAATGGTGCGCATGCAGTGATGGATACGCCCAGGCCCGAGGCGCCCTTGCGCAATTTCGAAGCCCCGCCCCTCGCCCAGCAGCAGGTTCTCGACCGGCACACGCACGTTGCTGAAAGCCACTTCGGCATGACCATGCGGTGCATCGTCAAAACCAAAAACCGGCAGCATGCGAACGACCTTGATGCCGGGGGTGTCCAGCGACACGAGAATTTGGGACTGCTGCGCGTGCTTGGGCGCGGTCGGGTCGGTCTTTCCCATCACGATGGCCAGTTTGCATCGCGGGTCGCCGACACCGGACGACCACCACTTGCGGCCATTGATCACGTAGTGATCTCCATCGCGCTGGATCGAGGTCTCAATATTGGTCGCGTCGGATGAGGCCACGCCGGGCTCGGTCATCAAAAACGCTGAGCGGATGTCGCCCGCCAGCAGGGGTTGCAGCCACTTTGCTTTGTTCTCGTCTGAGGCGTAGCGCGCAAGCACTTCCATATTGCCTGTGTCAGGGGCTGAACAGTTGAAGACTTCCGAGGCAAATCCAACCCGGCCCATCTCCTCGGCACACACGGCATACTCAAGATTGGTCAGTCCGGCACCTCGGTAAGGGCTGTCTTCTGGCAGGGAGTCTCGTGGCAGAAACAGATTCCAAAGGCCTTCTGCCTTGGCTTTGAGCTTCAGCTCCTCAACCACCGGGACGACCTGCCAGCGATTCTCGCCAAACGCCTTTATCTGGGCCGTATAGACCGGCACAGCAGGGTAAACGTGCGCATTCATGAACGCGACGACGCGATTGCGCCAATACGTCTGGTTCTCGGACATCGTGAAATTCATAGGTTTCCTTTTATTCGCCCACTCAGAAGTGCCGTGTGGTGCTAACTCTCATGGCTCGTCGAGCACCCCGAATGATGAAGCCGTTCGCCCTGAGCCTGTCGACGGGGTGGTTCGACAAGCTCACCACGAACGGTATTCCACGTTAAAAAGCCGGCTCGCCCCTGGCTCGGGCACCGAGCCCCTGCCGTCTGCCGCTTACTTCATCAGGTCGCTCAGGCTGATGGGCTTGATCTTGCCACCTTCCACGGTGGCGACCAGTGGATCAACCAGCGTGCCGCCGACCGCATCGATACCACGGTAGTTGCCCGCATTTTGTTCCATCGGCAGCTTGGCCAGCGCCTCGCCCAGTTTGGCGCGGATCGCCGTCGCATCGCTGGTGCTACCGGCAAGTTTCATCGCCGCTGCCAGCGCGTGGGTGAGCGCATAGTTGTAAGCCGACTCACTGGTTGGGTCGCGATCAGCACCGTACATCTTGCGATAGGCGGCGCTGAAAATCTTGGCCGCCGGGCGGTCATCGTAGGTTACGGGCAAGACGCCGATGGAGCCTTCGAGCAGCGCCAGGCCGCCGGTAATCTTGGTCATCTCGTCAAGCTTGGCCTGGTCCATGATCAGGAAGCCACCCTTGAAACCGAGTTCCCGCGCTTGCTTGGCCACCAGCGCGGTCGGTTCTGACGCCCCGCCGATGAACAGCACATCAGGCTTCTCCGCCAGCACCCGACTCACACCGCTGTAGAAGTCGGCGGAACGGTTGTACGACATCGGGTTGTTCGACACGATGGTGCCACCGGCTTTTTCCCAGGCCGGCGCGAATTGGCGACTCCAGTCCTTGGCGTACTCGTGGTCACCGGGAAGCATGCCGACCTTCTTGCCGAACTTCTTCATCTCGTAACGGGTGAAGGGGACGATATAGGAGTTGAAAGTCGGCGGAATCCGGATCGAGAGCTTGTTGCCGACTTCGGTGATTTTGCTCGTACTCGAGTACGCCATCACGAGGAACTTTTCCTGCTCGTTGAAGGCTTGCATGGCGTAGATGCCGCCGGAATGCGGCACAAACACGGCCGGCGTGTGGTACTGCTGCACCAGGCGGCGTGCGTTGATGGCGGCTTCAGCCGGTGAGTATTTGTCGTCCAGCGCCACCAGTTCAAGCTGGACCTTCTTGCCGGCAACTTCAAGCCCGGTCGCATTGATTTCCTTGATGGCCATTTCAATGCCATTGACCACGTTCTTGCCATAGAGCGCGGCACCGCCGCTGAGCGGCCCGGTGAAGCCGATTTTGACGCTCTCCTGGGCGAGCGTGGAGCCGGCGGCGAAGGCGCCGAGCAGCGCTGCGGCAAGCGGTAATACGGCGAACTGACGGCGAGAGAAAGAAGTTTTCATGGGTGAGTCTCCTTGAGTGGTGGAATGAACGAAAAGCAAAAGGGGCGAGATGCCCGGGTAACGCTGCTCATGCTCCGATATAGGCCGCACGCACGGCCTCGTTGTTGAGAAGCGAATCACGGTCGCCCTCGAGCGCAATGCAGCCACGCTCGATGACGTAGGCGCGGTGTGCAATGGCCAGTGCCGAATAGGCGTTTTGCTCGGCCAGCAGCACAGTGGTGCCTGCGCGGTTGATGCGCTGGATTACCTCGAACACTTGTTTGACGACCAGCGGCGCCAGGCCAAGCGAGGGTTCATCGAGCAGGAGCACCTTGGGCCGCCCGAGCAGCGCGCGCCCGATCGCTACCATCTGCTGCTGTCCGCCCGACAGCGATCCGGCAGGGTCGTTCTGTTTCTTTTCAAGGATCGGGAACAAGCCGAATACTTCGTCGAGCGAACGCTGTATACCTGCCGTGTCGCGCCGGTGCACGTAGGCGCCCAGGGTAAGATTCTTGCGGACCGTCATCATCGGAAACAGCTTGCGTCCCTCGGGACAGTGAACCAACCCGGACGCGACGATCTGCGCCGGCCGCATGCCCACCAGTTCGCGCCCGTCGAAGCGGATGCTGCCGGCGCTCGGCCGCTGGATGCCGCTGGCAGCCATGAAGATCGAGGTTTTGCCAGCGCCATTGGCGCCGAGCAGGACCACCAGTTCGCCGGGCGCGGCATGTAACGTGATCCCGTTCAGGGCGCGGAAGCTCCCGTAATGAAGGTTGACGCCCTCAAACCGCAGCATGATCGACTCCGAGATACGCGTCAATGACCTGCGGATCGCGCCGGATCTCCGCTGGCGTGCCCTCGGCGATTTTGGTGCCGTTGTTGAGTACGACGATCTTGTCTGCCAATCGCATGATCATGTCCATTTTGTGCTCGATCAGGCACACGGTCTTGCCGTGGTCCACCAGTTTGCGAATGAGTGCGGCGAGGCCGACGGTCTCTTCGGGATTGATACCGCCGGCCGGCTCGTCGAGCAGCAGCAGTTCAGGGTCGGTCGCCAGTGCCAGCGCGAAGGCCACGCGCTTGCGTTCCTCCTGCGTGATGTCGCTGGCCATGCGGTGTGAAATGTGCGCCAGCCCAACGAAATCGAGCGCCTCCATGGCCTTGTCGCGACATGTCCGCTCCTCCTGCTGCAGGCGCTTCGTGTTGACCAATACATCCCACAGGCCGGAGCGGGTGCGCAGCCGGTGGCCGACGATCAGGTTGTCGATGATCGTTGCATTGTCGAACAGGTTCGTGGTCTGGAAGGTGCGCGCGATGCCGAGTCGCGCCACGTGGTCGGGCCGCAGGCCGGTCACATCCTGGTCGTTGAACAGGATGCGGCCCGAACTGGGTCGGTGCGTGCCAGCGATCAGGTTGAAGAAGGTGGTCTTGCCAGCGCCGTTCGGGCCGATGATGGCGCTGACCTGGCCCCTCTCAAAACGCGTGCTCACGTGGTCGACCGCTGTCAGGCCGAAGAACAGTTTGGTCAGATCAGTGATTTCAAGCATGGGGTTTTCCTCGCGTCGTGTTGGCGCGACGCGCGCGGCCATTGAGCCAGGTGCCAACGATGCCGTCCGGCAGGAAGATGATCAGTGCGATCAGCACGGGCCCGAACACCACCATGCGGTAGTCCTGCAAAAACTGAAGGCCCTGGGTGAGCCAGGTCACCAGGAAAGTCCCCACCAGCGGCCCCAACAACGTGCCGATGCCGCCAACCAAGATGAACATCACCATGTCAAAGGTCATCTCCACGCCTGCGAGATCCGGGCCGAGAAAGCGAACCTGCCCCGCATACAGCGCCCCGGCAAAGCCGGCGTAGACGACCGAGAGCACGAAAGACAGGGTCTTGGTGCGCATCAGGTCAATGCCCAGGGCTTCGGCCAGTTCATCGCTGTTGCGTACCGCCATGAAACTTCGACCGAGCAACGAGTTCACGATGCGCGCCATGATCCAGATTCCCAGCGCCAGGAAAGCCAGCACCAGGTAGTACTGCGACAGCGGCGTGCCGAACTGCAGCGGCCCGATGCCGGTGGGCGCTGGTATGCCCATGATCCCTACCGTGCCGTGCGTGAGGCTCTCCCACTTTTCGATCAACAAGTACATGATGTAGCTCACGCACAGCGTGAAGATCGAAAAGTAGTGACCCTTGAGCCGTAGCGACAGAATGCCGACGAAAAATCCAACCAGCGCCGTCACGACGCCGGCCAGAAGGAATGCGATCCAGAACGGCACTTGGTGATCGACCGTCAGGATGCC
>DATCIC010000349.1:0-6880 GCA_036508025.1 Rhodoferax sp.
GTTCGTTGTGGGAGGGCGCCGAATCGGAGTGACAAATTGCTGCCGATGCAATGGCGGCGGCAGTGCGGTGAGGCATTTGGCTGGAATTCGGTCGCATTGCCCACGGGCTTCAAGCGAGTTTTGATCTGGGTCAAAAGAGTAGTTCAAAAGGCCGCTAGCATGCAATATTGGAGACCGCAATGTTTGATCAACCTATTAAGAGCATCATGGAGCAGAAGAGGTTTCTGACTGCTCCGCCAGAAACCACCGTCAGCAACGCCGCCAGGTTGATGGCCGACCGGAATGTCGGCGCCGTCCTGGTGGTCGCAAACGAACACCTGCTTGGCATTTTTACGGAACGCGATGCGGTTTTTCGCGTGATTGCAAAGGGACGCGATGCCAACACCACGCCGCTCACTGAGGTCATGACCGCAGCGCCCAAAACGCTGGAGCCAAGCAAGACCTACGGACACGCGCTGCTGCTGATGCAAGAAAACGGTTTCCGTCATGTGCCCGTGGTGGAGAATGGCCGACCCGTCGGCGTCATTTCGTCGCGCAATGCGATGGACCCTGATCTGGAAGAGTACGTTTTCGAAGCGCGGCGGCGCGAACACCTTCGTTAGCCGTTTCGGGCCAGAATTTACTTCACATTGCACTCACGGCGCAGCAGGGTCAAGGCGTCCTGCAGTCCGTAGTCCCGGTCGCTTTGCAGCGTGGGTTGCGCATCCAGCAAGAAGTCTTGCCACAGGCGGGCATAGTCGCTCTGGTGCTGCGCCGGGGCGTGTTGCGCCATGTACTGGCTGGCCAGACCCGGTTTGAGGCCGGTTTTTCGGATCTTGCGAATCAAGGCCATTGCACTTTTTTCAGTCAGCAAGGTTTTTGGGGCGGTTTCAGTGGCCACGCACAAGAACAGGGTAAGCAGTGAGCTGTCATCGCTGTGCCCACCGGTGACCTTGTGCCAGGCCAGCGAGGCCGATCGGTCGTAGTCATCGACCTCGCTCAAGCCGTCTTCGACCCAAAAGTACCGGCCCACGAAGGCAGGCGTCTGGTTAAACAGCTTTCTGACGGGCACTTTGGCGTCCAGAATTTTCGGCAAATCAGCTGCCACCGACTGCTGCACCTTTTGCAGCACGGCCTTGAAATGGATCGGCAGCTTGGCCGGCATGGCGACTGGGAACAGGCTGCACGCGTCAGCAGCCTCCCCATACTTTTTGCGCAGCGCCAGCACCATCTTTTCAAACCCGACCCAATCGGGCATCGTGCGGCGTCGGCAGGCGAGTGTCAACAGCGCGGTGCGGATCACGGCCTCGGCATCCGGGTCGGCGTCTTCCAGTTCGGCGGCCTCCATGCCCAGTGCGCCCGCCAGCCAGATGGCGGCATCCATCACCTGGGCCACCTGGCTGCGTTGGGCCAGCTCGGCCTGGTAGTCGCTCAGGCTGGCCAGCGACCATTTGGCCAGCAGCGGAATCTTGTCATCACTGAAGCCGCTGCGTTCGTTCATGCCAAAGTGGCTGTTCTGGGGCATGGCCAGCAAGGCCTTGAGCAGGTCGGAGCCGCCCTTGGAGCGCGACAAGAACGAGTGATCGCGCAGCGACTCGGCGGCCAGTCGCAAGTCGCCGCCGCTGCTGCTTTCCAGATAGAGGCTGACCAGATTGATGATTCGATCTTTCGCCTTTTCAAGCTCCGGGCGCAAAAACTCAGTGCCAAAATAGCGCGCAATTTGCACCATGCCTTTGGGCGCCTCGTTGCCAATGGCATCGAGTTTTTGTCGGTCGATGATGCCGTGTTGCACCCCGAAAATGAGTGCCTTTTCAAAAAATGGTCGCTTGTCGTAGAGCGAGACAGATGACGCTGGGGCGAGGGACGCGGCAGCGCCAGGAGACTTGGGCATGGTGACGCAATGCGCTGGGTCTTTGTGGCCGTTAGATGGCGGACTCTTCATCAGACTCCAGCGCCGCAGGCGTGGCCTGGCCGCGGTCGGTGTCGCCCGTCTCCACTTTGCCGTCATCCTCTGTCAGGTCTTCGTCCTCGCTCAGTCCGGCCTCAAACGCACGCGCCTTGGCGCGCAGAACCAGCAGCATTTCAATGAACAGGTCGGGGCACTGGTAACGCAGGATCCAGCCCAGTTCCATCCAGTCCTGGTCGGCGACTTCGTCTTGCTCGGTGCGCGCCGGCACATAGGCTGAGGCCAGCAGCGCGGTTTCGGACAGCATCTGGCCGTCGTCGTCGACGGCATCAAAGGTGCCGGTGCGCGCAAAGGCCTCGATACGACTCCATTTTTCTTCAAAATAATCGGCCAGCGCTTCCGCGCCGCCTTCAAGGTCACCCATCGCCGTCAAAAACTCGAGTGGATCAGCGCCGTCCCTGAAGATGATTGAGTTGACCATGCCGCGCAGGTGGGTACGGGTCAGGTCCTTGTATTGCTTTTCAATCACCACCGCGTGGGCAAACTGCTTGGGTGTCACCAACAGATTGATGACAGACTCCTTGGAATTGTCGTATTCGCGGATCACCGCCAGGATGTCTTTGGGTGGCAGTTGCTCCAGCACCAGCATCAGCGCTGAATCGCCCTCGGTGTCGGCCAGCTCGACCAAGGCGGACTCGGCGCCAACGATGTCGCCCGCTGCAATCAAGCTTTGGGTTTTGGTGATGAGGGCAAGGTAATTCATATTTTTATTCTTTGCGGTCGAAGCCCTGCTCGACCATCCAGTCGGCGCCCGCTTCTTCGCGGTTGCGGGCGTCATTTTCTTCTTCTGCGTCCAGTGGGTTCATTTCTTCTTCGACGTCTTCTTCGACCTCATCCTCGGGGTCGTGAATGCGCGCGGGCGCCGAAGCGGGCTTGTGGTGCATGTATTCCAGAGCGGCAGCAACGGTCAAGAACCAGTCGCCCATCGGCTCCTTGCGGATGGCCAGGACCAGGTCGTTCGCCCAGGGCGCCAGGTGGACCGCCTCGGCCAGAGCATCCCAGTCGGGAAAATCTTCCGGCGCCAGGCTCAGCAGATGCTCCATCATGGAGGGCGATTTGAACGTGAAGCCCTGATGCAGGACCACCGCCACCATCTCGGGGCTGAGCGCCATCATTTGCAGCAAGAACGCCAGTTCCTTGCGCCTTTGGGTCAAGCGCTGGCGCAGTACATCGCGGCCTTCGGAGTCAAAGCGCAAGTCGTCCAGCTCGGCCTCGTAGGCCGAGCGCAGGTTGCGGAAAAAGGGTGAAATATTCATGGTCGTGTACTCCTCGTGTCTTGGGCGTTGCGCAGCAACGGATCAAAATAGTTTTGCCAAATCGCGCGCGCGGCCTCGATCGGGCTGTCGAGCAGGTTGCGACGTCGATTGTCGTCGTAAGCCTGGCGTTTGGCCACATCGGAGAGCACTTCATAGGCCGCCTGCACGGCGCGAAAACGCGCTGCGGCGTTGGCGGCCGCATTGCGGTCAGGGTGGTGCAGCGAGGCTTGTTGGCGAAAGGCTTTTTTAATGTCAGCCAGCGTCGCATCGCTGCGCAGGCCCAAAGTGGCGTAATGGTCGGTCATGCGTGCTTTGAGGGTCTGAAGGCGCTTTGGTTCAGATGGCCGAGAGTTCTTCCCAGCGTGCCAGGGCCGTCAGCAGCTCGTCATCAATTGCGGCGTCGCGCGCATAAAGTTCGGTCGCGCGCGCGGGGTCTTTGGCGTAGAGGGTGGCGTCGGTCAGCGTGGCGCGCACGGTGGCCTGCTCCTGCTCCAGCACGTCAATTCTGGCCTGCAAGGTGTCGACCTCGCGCTGCGCCTTGTTGCTGAGTTTTTGTGCCGTCACGTTTTTTGTGTTGTCGTTCGACTTTATGCTTTTTTGGCCTCTAGCCCCCGTCTGTTGTGCGTTGGCAGCTATCGAATTAGCAGCGGCTTGAATTTCCTTGCTGCGTTTGGATTGCAACAGCCAGTCCTGCACGCCGCCTTCGTATTCGCGCCACAGCCCGTCGCCCTCACAGGCAATGGTGCTGGTCACCACGTTGTCCAGGAAGGTGCGGTCGTGGCTGACCAGAAACACGGTGCCCGCGTAGTTTTGCAGCAGTTCTTCCAGCAGTTCCAGCGTTTCAATGTCCAGATCGTTGGTCGGCTCATCGAGCACCAGCACGTTGGCGGGCCGGGCAAACAGGCGTGCCAGCAGCAGCCGGTTGCGCTCGCCGCCTGAGAGGGAGCGCACGGGCGAGTTGGCGCGCGCCGGTGAAAACAGGAAGTCGCCCAGGTAGCTCTTGACGTGCTTGCGCTGGTTGCCAATCTCGATCCATTCACTGCCCGGGCTGATGAAGTCCACCAGCGTGGCGTCGAGGTCGAGCGCGTTGCGCATCTGGTCAAAGTAAGCCACTTGCAGGTTCGTGCCCGTGCGAACCTTGCCGCTGTCGGGCAGCAATTCGCCCAGAATGAGCTTGAGCAAGGTCGTCTTGCCCGCGCCATTGGGGCCGAGCAAGCCGATTTTGTCGCCGCGTAAAAGGGTGGCAGAGAAGTCCTTGATGATGACTTTGTCGCCGAAGGACAGGGTGACCTGCGTCAACTCGGCCACCAGCTTGCCGCCCAGCGCGCCAGCGGCAACATCCATCCTGACTTTGCCAACGGCTTCGCGGTGCGCTTTGCGGCTGGCGCGCAGGTTTTCCAGGCGCACGATGCGGCTCTCGCTGCGGGTGCGCCTCGCTTCCACGCCCTTGCGGATCCAGATTTCTTCTTGCACCAGCAGCCGGTCTGCCTTGGCGCTGATGACCGCTTCTTGTGCCAGCTGATCTTCCTTGAGAAGCTGATAGCGGGCGTAATTGCCGTCATAGGAGCGCAGGATGCCGCGGTCCAGTTCAATGATGCGCGTCGCCACCCGGTCCAGAAAACTCCGGTCATGGGTGATGGCGACGACGCTGCCCTTGAAGCCAATCAGCAGGTCTTCCAGCCATTCGATCGAGTCCAGATCGAGGTGATTGGTGGGTTCGTCCAGCAGCAGCACGTCGGGCTCTGCCACCAGCGCTTGCGCCAGCGCCACCCGTTTCTTGGTGCCGCCCGAGAGTGTGCCGACGATGTCGTTTTCGTTCAGATGCAGGCGGTGCAGCGTTTCGGTGACGCGCTGCGCCCAGTTCCAGCCGCCTTGCGCTTCAATCTGGCTTTGCAGGGCGTCAAGGTCGCCCACCCCCTCGCAATATTGATCAATCAGGGCGATAACCCCCGCGATACCTGCGCTAGCAGCTACAAAAACAGTAGCGTCCTGGTCGAGCTTCGGTTCCTGCGCGACATAGGCCAGGCGCAGGTTTTGCTGCAATTGCAGGACGCCGTCATCGGCTTTCTCAAACCCGGCGAGGATTTTTAAAAAAGAGGTCTTGCCCGTGCCGTTGCGTCCAATCAGGCCGACGCGTTCGCCCGTCTCCAGGGCAAAGTCGGTGTGATCGAGTAAGGGAACGTGGCCGAAAGCCAGCTGCGCGTTGAGAAATGTAATTAATGCCATAGGGGGAGGATTATCCCGCCCCCTGAATAACCTGGCTTAAACGTCTTTTGGGGGGCGCCTAAACTTGAGAATGCGCGTGGCCAACAGCGTCTCGTAAAAAAAGCACAGCAGCGCCACCAGGAAAAAAAGAACCCCCGACAGAAAACAGAAGGTTGCGACGCGATAAATCTGCAACTCTGTCGTTTCACCGAGAAACAGGACCACGATGGTCAGACCGATCAAAAGAGAGCAAAAGGTCAGCAGCGCAATGCAGGCGTTGACCAGCGCGCCGCGTTTGCGCAAGCGTGCCAGCTCGACGTACTCCGCCGCCATGGGCTTGTTCGCCGGGGCCGCTTCGATCCGATCTTCCAGCAGGCGGGCGCGGTCGATGATGCGCGCCAGCCTTCCTGCCACCGCGCCAATCATGCCGGACACGGCGGTGAGCAGAAAGACCGGAGCGACGGCGAGCTGAATGCCATGCGAGATGGTGGCGAGGTCAGTTGTAAAAAACATGGTGACTCCTTGGGTACGATTTGACGGGCACTCAACAACGCATTATTGCTCTATTAGTAATAGCTGTATACGCCCGTTCTATAAGGGCTACAGCCCTATTTCATATAAATTTTCTGGCTGACCGGGCTTCTCAGCCCGCGGCCTGCAGCGCCAGCCCGGCGTGCTCGCGCAGCGGGTGAAAGTGGATTTTTGGGAAACGCTCCTGTGCCAGACGCACGTCATACGGGCTGGTGCACAAATAAGCCAGCGTGTCAGCCGCATCGCGCGCCATGCGCTGCGGGTAGGCGTAGACGAAGTCTTTCAGCTCTGCCGGGGTGTCAGCGGTGATCCAGCGCGCGCCGGTGTACTGGCTTGGCTCCAGGCGGATGTCGGCATCGTATTCACCTTTGAGGCGGTGCTGCACCACTTCAAACTGCAACTGGCCGATGGCCCCGAGCAACATATTGCCGCCCATCTCGGGCCGGAACACCTGAATGGCGCCTTCTTCACCGAGCTGGGCCAGCCCCTGCTGCAATTGCTTGGTGCGCAGCGGGTTTCTCAGCACCACGGTCATGAACATCTCGGGCGCAAAAAACGGCAAACCGGTGAACAGCAGGTTCACCGAACCGTCGGTGATGGTGTCGCCCAATTGCACGCCGCCGTGGGTGGTAAAGCCCACGATGTCCCCGGCGTAGGCCTCTTCGACCGCCTCGCGGCGCTGGCTCATGAAGGTCACGACGCTGGTCGGGCGCAGTTCCTTGGTGGTGCGCATGACCTTGAGCTTCAGGCCCGGCGTGTACTTGCCCGAGGCGATGCGCACAAAGGCGATGCGGTCGCGGTGGTTCGCGTCCATATTGGCCTGCACCTTGAACACCACGCCGGAGAATGCATCGTCTTCGGGCTGCACTTGTTTGATGACGGGCTGCTTGTTGACCACAAAGGAGCTGGTGCGTGGGCCCGGCGACGGTGCCAGGTCCACCAG
>DATCIC010000350.1:0-2458 GCA_036508025.1 Rhodoferax sp.
GCCAGCCACGCGGCCAACTCGCCTGGTGTACTTGCCAATGCCGGTCAGTTCAGGCGAAAAGTTGATGCCGTAAAGCAGTATTTTTTTAGTCAAATTAGCCTCTAGCCCCCGTGGGATATGCACAGATAGCTATTAATATTAAAGCAACTCACAGCCCGCCCACCCGGTCGATCCGATCCAACCAGCGCACGCCCCAGCGCTGGTCTTGCGGCAAGGTCTGCAAGGTCGGCCCCAGCCGCTCTGACTGGCGATACGGGTTAGGTCGGTGCAATTAGCTTCACTTTTGGAAAATAGGTGCGACAACGCCTGGCATCGCGCGTGAGCAATGTCAAATTTTCTAATTGAGCGTGTGCGTAGATGTAAAAGTCAGGCAATGGCGCAGTTTTAAGTCCACCGCGTTTGCGATAGGCAACAAAGGCTTGCCCGGCAATGTGCGCAGCGCCCCAAGGCAGATCGATGCGTTCAATCTGTAGCTTGGCGAGCACACCATCAAGCTCTGCTAGGGTTGCAAACGACACCGAAACTTCAGCATAGACAAGCTGATTGATACCTACCCGACCATTGAGAAGCGCATCAGCCAAAGCTGCTTGCGACCAGTCACACCAAGTGGGATCAGCGGTAAAAATATCCAGAAAAACGTTGCTGTCAACCAATGTTGTCATTTAATCACCGCGCGTTAATTGCATGATGTCGTCTGTGCTCATATCCAGATTTGCCGTGGCGCAGCCCTTAACTTGACCGATAAGGGCCAGCACCCGCTGGCGCTCTGGTAGTGCGGATGGGGGCACTTTGGTCAACCAAACACGGCCGTTGTCAAACTTGAACTCAACCTCGCTCCCAGGCGTCAAACCGGCAAGCACTCTGATGTCTGGCGGAATAGTCACTTGGCCTTCATTTGACAGTTGCATGATGAACTCCGTTAAAAAAATGTTGTGCAGGCATCATAAACACAGTGTCGGTGCATTGCCAGTATTTGCACGCTGCCCTCAGCCAGCAGCAAGGTGGCTGTGCGTGAGCAGCTATCAAAACAGGATCGGTCAAGGCGCCACCTCTTCTGGAATAAAAGGGAAGCGTCCCCTTTTCGAATCATCTACCTGCAGCAATTCAATGCGATTGAGTTCATACACGCCCAGCACTGCATCCACATAAGCCTGCTGCGGCACGTCAATAAACGAGAGCGGACATAAATTGTGCTGGATGAGCGGTATGTTCGCGGCCAGGCGTGAGACGCGCTTGTTCACATCCTCAAAAGGTTGCAGGTACGGCAAATGCACCATCATGAAGAACGACTGCTCAAAAGGGTCTTGAATTTCGGCCGCCATGCTCATCACGATGCCAAACAGATCCTCCAGGCGTTGCGGCATTGCTACCGGCAGATAGACACTGCCACCGATTTCCACCGCGCGCTTGCGAATGCGGCCACAGGTCAGCGGATCGGGCATCAGACCATCGGAGAGAAAGGCATGCAGCGCAATCACTGTTTCAGGCGTAACGCCCGCGTGCTCAGTGTCGCGCACCAAATATTCGATGGCAGACTTGTGGTTCAGGATCATCTGGGTCTCCAGCGCATCCTTTCCTTCGGCGGCTTGGCCAAATTCGATCAAACGCTCGGTATCCAGGCGGCTATAGGTGTTGCCTTCCAGCTTTGACGAAGCCCATGAAAGATCAATCAGCAGGCGGTTCAAAATACCGCGTGCAAAGGTGCCCGCTGGCGTTTGCTCAGGTGACGAGCGGCCCAGGCTATGCAGTTGGGCACGTAAAGATTCTGTCAAATAAGCAGCAAGCCCCGCCCCGCACCGGCGCAGACAATGCGCTTTTGCTCGACCAACAAGGCCAGCCGCCGTTGCAAAGTGCGGCGTGCCACACCCGCGCCAAGTGCCTGCGCAAGCCCGTCCACACCGCATCCGGCGCAATCCCCAGCTCTTCCCGGCAATTTGTCATTGCGGACTCGATCCGCATATTTTTATAGTCAAATTGGCCTCAAGCCCCCGTGGATAGTGCGTGAGCAGCTATCAAAACAGGATCTGTCAAGGCGCCACCTCTTTTGTGTCGTCCGCTGTCGCTGCGGTGAGGCGGCGTGTGGCGCAGTTGCGCGTCATCGAGCCAGCGCACATCGCTCGGTGCGTCGGATGCCTGGGGCGTGACGCCAGGTTCCAGCAAGGTGACGGCCCCGGCACATTCGCCACCCAGACTCTCCAACTCGCCGGTGTATTTGTCGATGCCGGTTTAGCTTGGGGGAAAAGTTTGAATAAAAGGGAAGCGTCCCCTTTTCTTCCTACGCAATCGGTGGCACGGCGGATGGGATGGGGGCATTGACCCCGGCAAACCTTCAAGCATTTTAGCCATCTAGCGCCCGTGCAGCCTGCCTGAGCAGCTATTAATTTCGAACCAGTTCCAGCACATCGGCCTCAAACTTCTGCAACACCGCCTCGCGGTCCAGATGCTCTTGCGCATACAA
>DATCIC010000351.1:0-12232 GCA_036508025.1 Rhodoferax sp.
CAATACAAACCGCCCAACACTGCGGGCGCAAATTGAGCTACCGCCGCAAAGCTGATCAGCCCAATGCTGACCAAGGCGTAGGCCTCACCGGCGAGATGGAAGTACAGGTAGCCCAGCACCAGCACCAGCAAAATGGCGGCACGCCGAATGCCCAGCAGCACGCCGGTCACGTCATGGCCGGCATCAGGCCGGAAGTGACGCAGGCGCAGCAGCAATGGCATCACCAACTCATTACTGACCATGGTCGAGACCGCGATGGTCTCCACAATAACCATGCCGGTGGACGCTGACAGGCCGCCAATAAAGGCGAACAGGGCCAACGCATGTTGACCCGCTGCCAATGGCAGCGACAGTACAAAATTTTCGGCGTTCATCTGCTCTGGCCCAAAATACAGCAGCCCACCCAGGGCGATCGGCAAGACAAACAAATTGATCGCCAAAAGATAAAGGGGGAACACCCAGACCGCGCGCCGCAAATGGCTCTCGCGCACGTTCTCGACCACCATCATCTGAAACTGACGTGGCAAGAATATGACCGACAACATCGACAGCAAGGTCAGGCCGAACCACTGCGCCCACGCAAAGTCACCGCCTTGTTCCAGGCGCAACAGCTTGGCCAGCGCCGGCACGCCGCGGGCGCGGGTAAACACGTCGCTCAATCCATCAAACATGCCATACACCACGAACAGCCCGACAGCCAGGAACGCCAGCAACTTGACCACTGACTCAAAGGCAATGGCGGCCACCATGCCCTCATGCCGCTCGGTGGTGTCAAGGTGCCGGGCTCCAAACACCATGGTGAATCCGGCGAGCGCCAGCGCCATGTAAAAGGTGCCGTCCTGGCTCCAGTGCAAGGGCGCAAAACCGGTGTCAACCCGTGCCGTCAACAAGGCATATCCGGCGGACACCGCCTTCAACTGCAGCGCAATGTAGGGCACGATCCCCACCACTGCAATCAGGGACACCAGCCCAGCCAACAACGGACTCTTGCCATAGCGGCTGCCAATGAAATCAGCAATCGACGTGATTCGGAAACTTTTGGCGATGCGAATCATCTTGCGCAGCACCATCCAGCCCATCACCATCGCCAGCGTCGGCCCCAGGTAAATCGGCAGGAACCAGACGCCACCCGTGGCCGCCCGCCCGACGCTGCCAAAGTAGGTCCAGGCGGTGCAGTAGACCGCCAGCGAGAGCGCATAGGTCCACGGATTGGCAATGATCGAGCGGCCCTGTGCGGCGCGCCAGTCACCCAAAGAAGCGACCGCAAAAAGAAGCATCAAATAGGCAAACGCCGCCCCAATGACCAGTGCCGGCGAGAGCATGGCTAGTCGTCCTGGAGCGGTTGCTGGGGCCGCTCCATCAGCCACGCGATCGCGCCAATCACAGCACCCCAGAGGGTGAACAGGGCCGCCGGAAACAGTGGGACACCCAGCACGGTCGCGTCAACATCCCACAGACCCAGCAACGGAAAATTAAACAGCAACCAGCCCCCCACGAACAAGGCGACCAGACGCTGTGCTTCAAGCTCTTTGAACATGGCAGTCTTCTCAAGATGAGATGCGACGTCGTTTGCGCGCACCCTTTGCTAGGCATTGTCCCCCACGCACTTACCTCGGTCTTACGCACAGATGCAGTCAGAAGCCCCATATTCCGCAAGCGGGAACCAAGGGTTTTCCCTCTGAAAACAGTGACTGTCAGAGCACAAACTGACAGCCAACTGTAAGCTTCCAAAACCAGACTGGGAGCGCGACTCAAATAGCTCTTGCATCTTGAGTTTCAACTTGCGGCGGATTGAGTTAATCCCCACTCGGGTTTAAACATTTTTACACTACCAATGAAGGAGACATTCATGCAAGAAGACTGGATACAACGGGTTGTGAGCAACCCAAAATATCAGGAGCTTAAATCCAAGAGATCCAGTTTCGGCTGGGGGCTCACCTGGTCCATGATGATCGTGTACTACGGCTTCATCTTGCTGGTGGCCTACGACAAACCCCTGCTCGCGACCAAGATCGGCGCCGGAGTCATCACCATCGGCATGCCTCTGGGTATTGGCGTGTTGGTGTACACCATCATCATTACCATCATTTATGTGCGTCGCGCCAACAGCTTGTATGACGATCTAACCCAACAAGTGGTGAAGGGAGCCATGAAATGATGCGTCTTTTCAAATCCAAAAGCGCCGTCGCGCTGTACTCGCTATTGGCACTGCCGGCCGGGGCCTATGCCGCCGGCGCGGATCTGGGGCAAGCCGTCAAGCAGCCGACCAATTGGACCGCGATCATCATGTTTGCCGTCTTTGTGGCCCTGACATTGTGGATCACCAAATGGGCGGCCTCGAAGACCAAGAGTGCGTCCGACTTCTATACCGCAGGCGGTGGCATTACCGGGTTCCAGAATGGTCTGGCAATTGCAGGTGACTATATGTCGGCGGCCTCGTTTCTGGGTATTTCTGGCCTGGTGTTTGCCAATGGCTTTGACGGGCTGATTTACTCGATCGGCTGGCTGGTTGGCTGGCCGATCATCACCTTCCTGATGGCCGAGCGGCTGCGCAACCTGGGTAAATTCACCTTTGCCGATGTGGCCGGTTATCGTTTTTCGCAGACGCCTATCCGGATTTTTGCTGCCAGCGGTTCACTGGTGGTGGTGGCGTTTTACATGACGGCTCAGATGGTTGGTGCCGGTCAGCTCATCAAGCTGCTGTTTGGCATGGACTATCTGTACGCCGAAATCCTGGTCGGCACCATCATGATGATTTACGTGTTGTTTGGCGGCATGACCGCAACCACCTGGGTGCAGATCATCAAGGCCTGCATGCTGCTCGGTGGCGCTACCTTCATGGCGTTCTCGGTGATGCTGCAGTTTGGCTTTTCACCCGAAATGATGTTCGAAAAAGCCATTGAAGTGCACTCCAAGAAGGACGCCATCATGGGCCCGGGCGCGCTGATCAAAGACCCGATCTCGGCGATCTCGGTCGGCATGGCACTCATGTTTGGTACCGCTGGTTTGCCGCACATCCTGATGCGCTTCTTTACCGTGCCAAGTGCCAAGGAAGCACGTAAATCGGTCGGCTGGGCGACCACCTGGATCGGCTACTTCTACATCCTGACCTTCATCATCGGCTTTGGCGCCATCACCAACCTGATCCCCAACCCGATGGACTACTTTGTTGGTGGTGACATCAGCAAAGGTCTGAACGGCGGCGGCAACATGGCGGCGGTGCATCTGTCCAAGGCAGTCGGCGGCAACGTGTTCATGGGCTTTATCTCGGCCGTGGCATTTGCCACCATTCTGGCTGTGGTGGCTGGTCTGACGCTGTCGGGTGCTACTGCGGTGTCGCATGACCTGTACGCATCAGTGTGGAGAAAAGGCCGGGTTGACCAGGCTGATGAGCTGCGCGTTTCCAAGATCACCACGGTGATCCTGGGCATCATCGCCGTGACCTTTGGTATTGCTTTCGAGAAAGAAAACGTCGCTTTCATGGTGATGCTGGCTTTTGTGGTTGCCGCCTCGGCCAACTTCCCGGTGCTGTTCATGTCGGTGCTGTGGAAAGATTGCACCACCAAGGGAGCTGTCACGGGTGGTTTTGTCGGGCTGATCATGGCTGTGGTGCTGACGGTTGGCTCCAATAGTGTGTGGGTGCTTGCTTTGCATCACGCTGCGGGTTCAGCCTGGTTTCCGTATGACTCGGCAGCCATCTTTTCGATTCCGGCCGCGTTCTTGACGATCTGGCTGGTCTCCCTGATGGACCGCAGTGCGCGTGCTGCCATTGACCGGGAGGGCTATCCAGCGCAAGAGATTCGTTCTGAAACCGGTATCGGATCGGCGTCAGCCTCCGGCCATTGATACTGGCGTTCATCGGATGATTTTCAATTCATCCGATAACTTTTGAGGACTGCCGGCGTCAAGCTGGCAGTCCTTTTCTTTTGATTTCGGGTTACAAATTTATGAAGACATTGAGTCGGTCCGTGATGCGCGTCTCATGGTAGATTTCCAAATGCGGCTACGTTAAGCTAAGCCACTTTCTTTGTTTTTACGGGGTTCAAGTGTCTGACGATTTTCGCTTTACTGTGGCGCCCTTTGATGAACTCAACGCCACCGAACAGGCACTGGTGCGGGAGACCGCCGCGCACGTTTCTCTGGCCGCGGGCGACACCTTGCTGTTGCCGACAGCCGTTGCGCAGCACCTATGGCTGTTGAGCGTCGGCCACGTACAACAAGACGAAGACACCCGCAGCCTGGTACTGGGTGCTGGCGAAACGCTGGGCTGGCGAGCGCTGCTGACCGGGCGCTGTCATGCCACGGCCATGGCGCTCGATGCAGTACAAGCGTGGCAACTACCTAAGGCGACGATCCTGAGCTTGCTGGCCAGCAACGCGCGCTTTAGCGCCCGTGTCTTTGCCGGCATGTCGCGCCAACTGGTCGAGGGCGAGGACGTCAACCACAACCGCGAATTGCTGGCCCTGATGCTGGTGAGGGTGCGCGACATTCCCCTGCACCCTCCCTTTTACGTCGATGGCACGTCCGATATGGTGTCGGTCTGCCGCCTGATGTCCGACCATAAACGCACCAGCGCACTGGTGCGCGATGTCCAGGATGGCGTGCCGCGGCTGGGCTTTTTCACAACCACGGACCTGCGTGATGCCATGCTGCAGCCGCAGCCGCTGGCGGTGCGCGAGGTCGCGCACTTTGCCCTGATTACACTGCCGCCTGATGCCGAGTTGTTTGATGCCCTTTTGACCATGCTGCGCCATCGGGTGCACCGAATCCTGGTCAAGGACGGCGACGAGATTCTCGGCGTGCTCAGCCAACTCGACCTGATGGGCTTTGTCTCTAACCACTCGCACCTGATTGCCCTGCAGGTCGATCAGGCCAATAACGCCGAAGAACTCAAAGTAGCGGCGCAGCAGGTGGACGAGTCCGTTCGGCTGCTGGTGCGTGGAGGGGTTCGCATCGACATCGTCTCGCGCCTGGCCAGCGGTCTGAACGCACAAATATTTGCCCGCCTTTGGTCGCTGGTCGCACCGGCCGAACTGGTTCAAAACAGTGCGCTGCTGGTGATGGGCAGTGAAGGGCGGGGCGAGCAGGTCCTGAAAACCGACCAGGACAACGCCTTGCTGCTGCGTGACGGCTACCACTGCGAGGGTCTGGCCGACATCGTGAACCGCTTCAGCACCGCGCTGCTGACCTTTGGCTACCCGCCCTGCCCGGGCAACATCATGGTGACCAACCCGCTGTGGTGTCAGCCGCTGGCCGGCTTCAAGGAAATGATTAGCCGTTGGTTGCTTGGTGGCAACCCGGAAGGCGCCATGAACCTGGCGATCTTCCTGGATGCCCACGCGGTTTCTGGCGACACCACGCTGTTGGGTAACGCGCGCGCCTTTGCCTTTGATTTGGCCCAAGGTAGCGAAGTTTTCATTGCTCGACTGGCGGACGCGATCAATCAATTCAGGGAGCCTGCCACGGGTTTCTTTGGCGTTTTGAACAGGTTGCGTGGTGCGACAGCGCAGACCTTCGATCTGAAAAAGCTCGGCACGTTCCCCATCGTCCACGGTGTGCGCGCGCTCGCCCTGGAGAACCGACTGGAGGCCCTGAGCACGGTTGACCGGCTGCATGATTTGGCCAGCCAACATGCGCTGGCGCCAGAAATGGCGCGTGATCTGGAGGAAACGCTGCACTGGCTGATGACACTCAAGTTGCGCAACAACCTGCGCCAAATCGCACTCGGGCAGGCCGTCACCAACCTGGTCGAGCTCGCATCCTTGAGCACACTTGAGAGCCATCAACTCAACGCTGCAGTGGCCATCATCCGGCAGTTTCGGCTGCATTTGCGCCTCCATTTTCGGCTGGAGGCATGAACTGGCTAGATGAAGCGCCTCTTGTTACGTTTAACGCTATGTGGGCGCACTACCTGAAGGTCAATCTGTAAAACCCGCCACCGATGCGGTAGGCGGGCTTTACGATTCAATCAGCTGCTCAGGCTTTGGCCTGCGCGAGCAGGGTGGCCGCGTCACTGACTTCAAATTTTCCGGGGGCTTCAATGTTGAGCGTGACAACTTTGCCATCTTTGACCAACATGGAGTAACGGTTGCTGCGCAGTCCCATGCCTTTGCCAGTCAGGTCCAGCGTCAAGCCGGTCGCCTTGGCAAAAACGGCGTCACCATCGGCCAGCATACGCACCTTGCCATTGGTTTTCTGGTCACGCGCCCAGGCTCCCATAACAAATGCATCATTGACGCTGACGCACCAGATTTCATCAACGCCGGCGGCCTTCAGTTGATCGTAGCTTTGAATGTAGCCAGGAACATGCTTGGCAGAACAGGTCGGCGTAAAGGCACCTGGCAAGGCAAACAGGGCAATGGTCTTGCCTGCGCTGGCCTTCGCGACATCCACAGCATTAGGGCCAAGACTGCAGCCGCCGCCCTCCACTTCCGAAAATTCCATCAAGGTGGTTGCGGGAAGTTGATCGCCTACTTTAATCATTGAATGGTCCTTGAATAATTGATTGAGATTTGTGAGACAGCGTATGAAGTCTGCCCCATAGAGAAATACAAATAGAAACGGCTCACATTGTGAGCCGTTTCTACGAACCGTGCAGTCTCAGGACTGCAAAGGCTTAAACCACACCCGCCTTTTGAACCAGACGGGTTGCTACCCAGTTCTTGGTTTTTGAAATGGGACGGCTTTCCGTGATCTCTATGATGTCACCTGTCTTGTACTCATTGGTTTCATCATGAGCGTGGTACTTGCTGGATTTCCCAACAATCTTGCCATAGAGTTCGTGTTTGACACGACGCTCGATCAGCACAGTCACAGTCTTGGCACGCTTGTCGCTGACCACCTTGCCAACCAAGGTGCGCTTGAGGGATTTTTTAGCTTCCGTCATTTATCGCTCCTTATTTGGCGGATGTTTCAGCGCTTTGCTTCTCGACAAGAATGGTCTTGGCGCGAGCAATGTCACGGCGCGTGGAGCGCAGCGTAGCGGTGTTGTTGAGTTGTTGCGTGGCTTTTTGCATGCGCAGGCCAAAGTGAGCTTTTTGCAGCTCTTTGACTTCTGCTTGCAGACCGGCAACGTCTTTTTGGCGTAGTTCAGTAGTTTTCATATCATGTTCTCCTGATTACTGGCCAATCATGCGAGCCACAAAAGTGGTACGCAAAGGCAGCTTGGCGGCTGCCAAACGAAACGCTTCACGAGCCAACTCTTCTGGCACACCGACAATTTCGAAAACGATCTTACCTGGCTGAATCTCAGCCACGTAGTACTCGGGATTACCTTTGCCGTTACCCATACGCACTTCGGCAGGCTTTTGGGAAATTGGCTTGTCAGGAAACACGCGAATCCAGATACGACCACCCCGTTTGACGTGGCGGGAAATAGCACGACGCGCGGCTTCAATTTGACGAGCTGTCAAACGGCCACGGTCGATGCACTTCAGACCGAAATCACCAAACGCGACCGAGCTGCCTCGAGTCGCAATGCCGGTGTTACGGCCCTTTTGCTCTTTGCGGTATTTGCGACGAGCGGGTTGCAACATAATTATTCTCCTTTACCGTCAGCTGCTGCAGCTGGCGCGGCTACCTTGCGGACGCGCTGAACGGCGGGTTTCGGTGCGACGGCCCCAGTGGCCTCCGCAGGCTTGTCACTGCCATCGGCAGGCGCTGTGTTGCCACCCATTGGGGGGCGACGTGCAACGCGGGGTGCCGGACGGTCTGAACCTGGACGAGCACCGCGATCATCGCGACGAGGACCGCGTGGACGGCGCTCTTCATCAGTACGAGTCTCAACAGCAGCAGGCAGATCATTGCGGCCCAAGGTGTCACCCTTGTACACCCAGACCTTGACACCAATGATGCCGTAGGTTGTTTGCGCTTCAGAGGTGCCGTAATCAATATCGGCACGCAAGGTATGAAGCGGTACGCGACCTTCACGGTACCACTCACAACGTGCGATTTCGATACCGTTCAAGCGTCCCGACGACATGATCTTGATGCCCAAGGCACCCAGACGCATTGCGTTTTGCATAGCACGCTTCATGGCCCGACGGAACATGATGCGCTTTTCAAGCTGTTGGGTAATGCTGTCGGCAATCAGTTTGGCATCAATTTCGGGCTTGCGCACCTCTTCGATGTTGACTGCAACCGGCACGCCGAGTTGACGCGACAGTTCACGCTTCAAATTCTCGATGTCTTCGCCTTTTTTGCCGATCACAACACCCGGACGAGCCGAGAAAATCGTGATGCGGGCATTCTTGGCGGGACGCTCGATCAATACCCGCGACACAGACGCGTTTTTCAGCTTGGCTTTCAGGTACTCGCGCACCTTGATGTCTTCAGCCAGCATGCCCGCGAAATCACGGTCATTGGCGTACCAGCGCGATGCCCAGTTGCGGCTGATCGACAAGCGAAAGCCGGTTGGGTGGATTTTTTGTCCCATATCTTCCTGGCCTCTTTCAGTTACCAACCGTCACGTACACATGGCACGTGGGTTTTCTGATTTGGTTGCCACGACCTTTTGCGCGGGCCGTGAAGCGCCTGAGCGAAGCACCTTGCTCAACGAAAATGGTTTTCACCTTCAGTTCGTCGATATCGGCACCATCATTGTGCTCAGCGTTGGCAATGGCGGACTCAAGAACCTTCTTGATGATCACAGCAGCTTTTTTCTGCGTGAACTGCAAGATGTTCAAGGCTTGATCCACCTTCTTGCCGCGGATCAAGTCCGCGACCAAACGGCCTTTGTCGACCGATAAACGAACGCCACGAAGGGTTGCACGTGTTTCCATGGTCACCTCCTTATTTCTTTGAGACTTTTTTGTCTGCAGGATGACCCTTGAAAGTACGGGTGAGAGCAAACTCCCCCAACTTGTGGCCAACCATTTGATCGGTGATGTAGACCGGCACGTGCTGCTTGCCGTTGTGCACCGCGATGGTCAAGCCGATGAAATCGGGCAAAACCATTGAACGGCGCGACCAGGTCTTGATCGGCTTTTTGTCTTTGGTGGCAACAGCCTTATCGGCTTTTGCGACCAAGTGATGGTCGACAAACGGACCTTTTTTGAGAGAACGAGTCATTTACCTGCCCCTTACTTCTTGCGACGCGACACGATCATGACCTGCGTGCGCTTGTTGTTACGGGTACGGTAACCCTTGGTCAGATTACCCCAAGGATCGACTGGGTGACGGCCTTCGCCGGTCTTGCCTTCGCCACCGCCATGCGGGTGATCCACCGGATTCATAACCACACCGCGAACGGTCGGACGGATGCCCTTCCAACGCTTTGCACCGGCTTTGCCGAGGCGGCGAAGGCTGTGCTCTTCGTTGGCGACTTGACCCAGCGTTGCGCGACATTCGATGTGAATCTTGCGGACCTCACCTGAACGCATACGGACCTGAGCGTAAATGCCTTCACGCGCCAGCAGCGTCGCAGACGTACCAGCAGAGCGCACGATTTGCGCGCCTTTGCCAATTTGCAGCTCAACGCAATGCACGATGGAACCGACCGGAATATTGCGAATAGGCAAGGTGTTGCCAACACGAATCGGAGCTTCTGCACCGCTCATGATGGATGCACCGACCTCAAGGCCACGCGGTGCAATGATGTAGCGACGTTCGCCATCGGCATAGCACACCAGTGCGATATGTGCCGAACGGTTCGGGTCATACTCAATGCGCTCGACCTTGGCTGGAATGCCATCCTTCGTACGAAGAAAGTCAACCACACGGTAATGATGTTTGTGACCACCGCCCTTGTGACGGGTAGTGATATGACCATTGTTATTGCGACCGGCATGCTGGAACTGAGGCTCCAACAAAGGTGCAAAGGGTTCACCCTTGTACAAATGATCACGCGAAATCTTCACCACGCCACGACGGCCTGGGGAAGTTGGTTTCATTTTGATAACAGCCATGATTACGCAGCCTCCCCACCGAGGTTCAGCTCTTGCCCAGGCTTCAGCGTCACATAAGCCTTGCGAATATTATCGCGACGGCCAACAGACTTGCCAAAACGCTTGGTTTTGCCTTTAGTGTTCACCACAGAGACGCCTTTAACCTCAACCTTGAACATCAATTGCACAGCGGCCTTGATTTCATACTTGGTGGCGTCTTGCAGCACTTTGAAGGTCACCGCATTGCTCTTTTCAGCGATCATTGTTGCCTTTTCAGACACAATTGGCGCGACGAGCACTTGCATCAGACGACCTTCGTCGAATGTTGTCAGATTTGGACCATGGCTCATGCGAACATCTCCTGGAGTTTTTCCATCGCGGCCTTGGTGACAAGTACTTTGCGATAGTGAACCAGGGACACTGGATCAGCGTAACGTGGCTCAACAACCAAAATATTCACCAGATTCCGGGATGCGAGGTACAGGTTTTCATCGACTTCGTCGGCAATCACCAAAACAGATTCCAGATTCATGGCCTTGAACTTAGCAGCCAAAGGCTTGGTTTTAGGCGAGTCCACTTTCATGGAGTCGACTACAGCCAAACGACCTTCACGCGCCAACTGAGACAAGATGGAAGCCATGCCAGCACGGTACATCTTCTTGTTGATTTTTTGCGTGAAATTTTCGTCAGGCATGTTCGGAAAAATCCGACCGCCCCCGCGCCACAATGGCGAGGAAGTCATACCAGCACGTGCGCGACCCGTACCCTTTTGTTTAAAAGGTTTCTTGGTCGAGTGCTTGACCTGTTCACGGTCCTTCTGGGCGCGAGTGCCTTGGCGGGCATTAGCCTGGAAAGCAACCACAATCTGGTGAACCAGATCTTCGTTGTATGCGCGACCAAACACTGTCTCCGGCGCTTCAACTTTAGAAGTTGCCAGACCTTGATCATTCAGGAGTTCGAGCTGCATCAGTTCGCTCCTTTCACATCAGTATTGTTGGCTTTGACCTTGACAGCAGGACGAACGGTTACAAAACCGCCAGCCGAACCAGGAACAGCACCCTTGATCATGAGTAATTGACGAGCCTCGTCGATACGAATCACGTCGAGGTTTTGGGTGGTGACCGTGTCATCGCCCAAGTGACCCGTCATGCGCTTGCCAGGAAACACACGACCAGGATCTTGCGCCATACCAATCGAGCCCGGCACATTGTGCGAACGGCTATTACCGTGCGACGCCCGCTGCGACTTCATGTGGTGGCGCTTGATCGTGCCCGCAAAGCCCTTACCAATGGTAGTGCCCTGCACATCGACCTTTTGGCCGACAGCAAAGACAGACGTCACAGGCACTGTGGCGCCTGCTTTGTACTGCGCAGCCACATCGGCGGTCAGACGGAATTCACGAATGATTTCACCCGCTTCGACACCTGCTTTTGCGAGGTGCCCAGCTGCAGGCTTGGTGACGCGCGAAGCTTTGCGCGCACCAAACGTCACCTGCAAGGCAACGTAGCCGTCATTCTCTTGGGTTTTTACCTGAGTCACACGGTTGTTAGAGACATCTACCACCGTGACGGGGATCGAATCCCCCTCATCGGTGAATAGGCGCATCATGCCCACCTTGCGGCCCAGCAACCCTAGGGAGTTGCTCAGACTCATTTTTTTCTCCGTAACTCTCACCGTCGCAACTGCAATTGGCTGCGCCGTTTGTGTGTGAGAGACTGTTAATAAAACTCTGTTGTTGGACGAGGCCCATCAACAGAGCCTGAGAGTATAGCGCCAACTTCACTTCGAAGCAAGGCGGGCACCCACTCAAAGAAGCGGAGAACCCCCATTTGGGGCTTCCACCGCAACATTTCTTACTGCAACTTGATCTCTACATCAACGCCAGCGGGCAAATCCAACTTCATCAGCGCATCAACTGTTTTGTCCGTTGGATCCACGATGTCCATCAGACGCTGGTGCGTGCGGATTTCAAACTGATCGCGACTTGTCTTATTGACGTGCGGCGAACGCAGGATGTCAAAACGTTTAAAGCGCGTTGGCAAAGGAACGGGGCCTTTAACAATGGCGCCAGTGCGTTTGGCGGTATCTACGATTTCAGCGGCCGACTGGTCGATGAGTTTGTAGTCAAAAGCCTTCAGGCGAATGCGGATTTTTTGTTTGGTGGCCATGGTAGTCCTTAGGCAATAACTTTAGCAACCACACCCGCGCCGACCGTTTTGCCACCTTCGCGGATGGCAAAACGCAAGCCTTCTTCCATGGCGATCGGGTTGATCAGCTTGACGATGATCGACACGTTGTCGCCCGGCATCACCATTTCTTTGCCTTCTGGCAACTCAATGGCTCCGGTC
>DATCIC010000352.1:0-2916 GCA_036508025.1 Rhodoferax sp.
TGTGACGATCATCGGCAGCATTTCCGGCGTTAGGCCAACGGCGATTGACATGGCGAACAGGAAGGCTTCGGTCCAGTCACCCTTGGTGAAACCGTTGATGAACAGGACCAAGGGGGACATCACGAACATGAAGCGGATGAGCAGCCACGCCACTTTGTTAACCCCGGACTGGAACTGGGTGGGCGCCCGGTCGGTTGCGGTCACGCGTTGTGCCAAAGCACCAAAATAGGTGCTGTTACCAGTGGCGACCACCACGGCTGTGGCGGCTCCGGAGACGACGTTGGTGCCCATGAACAGGATGTTTTCCAATTCCAGCGGGTTCGCGGCATCCCGATCTTTTTGCTGGACGAACTTTTCCACTGGCAACGATTCTCCGGTCATCGCCGCTTGACTGACAAACAAATCCTTGGCTGAGAGCACCCGGCAGTCACCTGGAATCATGTCGCCGGCGGACAGAACGACCACATCACCGGGAACCAGCAATTTGACTGGAACTTCCTGTCTGTGCGGCGCTTTGGGATGCAATTGAACTTCAAAATAGCGACGCGCCTCTTCCAGAACATCTTCCACCGTGTCGCGCCGAATGACGGTGGCGGTGTTACCCACCATGGCCTTCAACTTGTCCGCAGCCCGGTTGGACTTGCTTTCCTGCCAGAAACGGATGAACACTGAAAGCACCACCATGGAGCCGATGACGATGGTCGCCTTGATATCTTCGGTGACGTAGGAAATCACCGCCAACAGGGTCAGCAGCAGATCAAACGGCGTTTTGTAGCAATGCCAGAGGTGCAGCCACCAGGACTGTGGTTTCTCCTGCTCGATCTCGTTCAGGCCGAAGCGCTCCCGCGCCGCGTCGGCCTGGGCTTCGCTCAAGCCGTTGGGGCTGGAATCCAGTTGCTTGAGCAGCGCATCGGCCTCACTATGGGCGGCTGCGATCAGGGTCTGGGACAGGGTCGGTGGCACCTCGCGGCTGACCCCCGTTCCGGTCAGCCCGTCGAGCATGGCCAGCCGACGAAAGTGGCGACCGATAGCGCGGGTGCGAACGAAACCCGCGAAAAGCTCTTTAAGGACGTTGAAGTTCATATTGTTCTACCGACATGGCAAAGGCAAGTAGTCGCAATTGTGAGGGACCGCTGGCGAGCACGCAAAAATGGGCGCACCAAACCAGCCGAACTACATCGGCGACTGACAAAAAATCAAATGGGAAGTAGATTAAGCAGCCGAGAACCGACTGCTGTCATGCCACTACCCGCCGTTAAGGCAGGGTAGCAGAGGGATAAGACCCTATTGTTACCCTACCAGTTGCTGGTCGATAAGAGATCGACTACTGGGAATGTCCACAGAAAAACTCCGTAATGAAACACGAGCGGATTCTACCCGACCAAGGCATAACGAAGAGGCAGGTGGAACGGGCGAAAAAATACCCGGCACGGTGGCCGGGTGTAATGTGTATTGGGGCGCGCAATTAGTTCATCAGGCGAGCCATCTGTGGGAATCTACAGCTTACTTCTTGCCCCCTGCACTTCCACCCATGCCACCATGGCTGGCACCCATGCCACCCGCACTTCCAGCTGCACCTGCACCTGCACTTCCAGACATACCAGCACCGCCAGCGTTACTACTTCCAGCGGCACCAGACATGCCGGCACTTCCAGCCACGCCTGAGCGATTGGTTGCACTGACAACATCACCCATCTTTAAGCCCAGGGAGTTGGCAATCTGCCCCCAGCCCATGCCACTGGCGTGTTTATCTTGGATGTTTTTGACAGCGGCGGCAAGCTGGCCGCTGGTCGGATCGCTAATGCCTTGCTTTGCAAGGTCTGCCTTTGCCAAGTCAGTGGCGAAGTCTTGCTTGGCGGCAGTCTGCATCGCGGGAGTTGGCGCAGCAGTGGTCTGAGCCATGACACCCAGTCCAGACAGCATGGCAGCCGAAAACAAGCACTTGGCTAAAGATGATTTACTGATTTTCATGGGGCACTCCTGTTGACATGAAAGAAAAGAAATTCTAGGCCGGCACCTTGGCAGATGCTATGGAGTTTGTGTAAAGGGTGTAACTTGAAAAGTGTCCCGTCGCTCATATCCACCTGGACGAGAATGCCGATCCACTCGCCTACCTTGTGGCCGTGGTAGCCTACCAGCTGGCACGCGACGAGCGCCTGAGCGAGGCCGCACTGCCATCGCTGGCACTGGTGCTGGTGCTGGTGCTGGCGCTGGTGCTGGTGGGACTGATCCCGGTGGTGCTGCTGAGTCGCACGCTACGTGCGTCTTCGCATTGAGTTGGCGCGGCCCAACGCGGGTGAGGAAATGATTTGGCGCCCTCGACGGGAATCGAACCCATATCTGAGACTTAGGAGGTCCCCGTTCTATCCATTGAACTACGACGGCCAAGCTTGGCATTGTAAGCGGCGGCATCGGCCAGCGCTCAGTCAGTTCAGTCGTAGCGCAGGGTGAAGATCAAGTCCACAGCGCTTTTCTCCCCGGTCTGCGCGCGCAAGGTAAAGCGGCGCGACAGGTCATAGAAGATAGAGAGCGTGCCCAAGGTGCCCGCCAGACTGCGCTCATAGGCGACGTAGAAATCCTGCGACACGCGCTTGCCCAGCGTCACCGTGGCACCGCCTGTGCTGCTGCCATTGGTGCTGCTGGCGCCGCCGCTGACCGACAGTTCGTCCAGCCGCAAGGCCTGTGCCAGACCGCTGGAGATGCCTTTTTCGTTGCCCCCGAGCAGCGCCAGCGCTGCCTGCTGCAACATCGCAGTCTCGGCGCCACCGCTGGCGCCCGAACGCCCGAGCACCAGCCACGCCAGTTTTTCGGACTCGGGCAGGTCCGGTTCGGCATACAGCCGCACCACGGGGGACAGCGCCGTGCCGCTGATTTGCACGCCCACGCGTTGCTGCAGGTTGGGCCGGATGGCCAGGA
>DATCIC010000353.1:0-3749 GCA_036508025.1 Rhodoferax sp.
AGCGCGGCCCTGGCCGATCTGGCGGCAACGCTGGAACAGCGCTTTGCGCGCAAGCTCAATGTGTCGGTTCAATTGCAGCCTGAATTGATCGGTGGCATTCGCGTGGTGGTGGGGGACGAGGTTCTTGACACTTCTGTCAAAGCCCGTCTGGAACAAATGAAAGTGGCATTGACCGCTTGAGGCACACGCCTCTCGTTGTCGGGCCCATTTAACGAAAGAAGGAAAGAGTCATGCAACTCAATCCCGCAGAGATTTCTGAACTGATCAAGAGCCGTATTGAAGGCCTGACAGCCACCGCGAACATTCGCAATCAGGGCACCGTTGTGTCCGTGACCGACGGCATTGTCCGCATTCACGGCCTGTCGGACGTGATGCAGGGCGAAATGCTCGAATTCCCGGCCGACGCCGAGGGCCAGCCCAGCTACGGTCTGGCGCTGAACCTGGAACGTGACTCGGTCGGCGCCGTGATTTTGGGTGCGTACGAGCACATCTCGGAAGGCAATACCGTCAAGTGCACCGGTCGTATTCTGGAAGTGCCGGTAGGCCCCGAGCTCAAAGGCCGCGTGGTCAATGCGCTGGGTCAGCCGATTGACGGCAAGGGTCCGATCGACGCCAAGATGACCGACGTCATTGAAAAAGTGGCACCCGGCGTGATTGCGCGCCAATCGGTGAGCCAGCCGATGCAAACCGGCTTGAAGTCAATTGACTCCATGGTGCCGGTCGGCCGGGGTCAGCGCGAACTGATCATTGGTGACCGTCAGACCGGCAAGACCGCAGTCGCGATTGACGCCATCATCAACCAAAAGGGTCAGAACATGACCTGCGTTTATGTCGCGATTGGCCAGAAGGCCTCCAGCGTCAAGAACGTGGTGCGCTCGCTGGAGCAAGCCGGCGCCATGGAATACACCATTGTGGTGGCCGCCACAGCATCCGAGTCGGCCGCCATGCAGTATGTCGCCGCTTACTCTGGCTGCACCATGGGTGAGTATTTCCGCGACCGCGGCGAAGACGCGCTGATCGTGTATGACGATCTGTCCAAGCAAGCCGTGGCTTACCGCCAGGTCTCCTTGTTGCTGCGTCGCCCGCCAGGCCGTGAAGCCTACCCCGGCGACGTGTTTTATCTGCACAGCCGCCTGCTGGAACGTGCCGCTCGCGTCAACGAAAAGTACGTTGAAGATTTCACCAAGGGCGCCGTGAAAGGCAAGACCGGTTCTTTGACCGCCTTGCCAATCATTGAAACGCAAGCCGGTGACGTGTCGGCCTTTGTGCCAACCAACGTGATCTCGATCACCGACGGCCAGATCTTTTTGGAAACCTCGCTGTTCAACGCCGGTATTCGCCCCGCCATTAATGCCGGTATTTCGGTGTCGCGCGTCGGTGGTGCTGCCCAGACCAAGCTGATCAAGAACCTGTCAGGCGGTATCCGTACCGACTTGGCCCAGTACCGTGAGTTGGCGGCGTTCGCGCAGTTCGCCTCCGATCTGGACGAAGCCACTCGCAAGCAGTTGGAGCGCGGTGCCCGCGTGACTGAATTGCTCAAGCAGGCTCAGTACAGCCCGCTGCCGATTTCCCTGATGGGTGCCACGCTGTTTGCTGTGAACAACGGCTACCTGGACGACATCGCGGTGAACAAGCTGCTGGCCTTTGAGCACGGCCTGCATGGCTACCTCAAGGACAAGCACGCTGCGTTGCTGGCCAAGCTGGAAGCGGACAAAGCCATGGACAAGACCGCCGAAGCCGAACTGAACGCCGCCACCGCAGCCTTCAAGAAGACCTTCGCTTAAGACCCCTGTAACCCCAAGCGAAGGAGTCTTTATGGCAACAGGCAAGGAAATACGCGGCAAGATCAAGAACTTCGAGAGCACGAAGAAGATCACCAAGGCCATGGAGATGATCTCCGTGTCCAAGATGCGCAAGGCCCAGGAACGCATGCGCGCAGCCCGCCCGTATGCAGACAAGGTGCGCAACATCGCTGCCAATTTGGGCCAGGCCAACCCTGAGTACATTCATGTCTTCATGAAGACCAACGAAGCCCCGGTGGTGGGCATGATTGTGGTCACGACCGACAAGGGGCTGTGTGGTGGCTTGAATACCAACGTGCTGCGCAGCGTGACCAACAAGCTGCGCGAGCTGCAGGCTGCGGGCATGACGGCGCAAACGGTGGCCATTGGCAACAAGGGTTTGGGTTTTCTCAACCGCATTGGTGCCAAAGTTGTGGCGCATGTGACCCAGCTGGGTGACAAGCCGCATCTGGACCGCCTGATCGGCCCGGTCAAGGTGCTGCTCGATGCCTACGCACGGGGTGAGATCAGTGCGGTTTACCTCTCTTACACCAAGTTCGTCAACACGATGAAACAAGAAGTGGTGCTGGAGCAGTTGCTGCCCTTGTCGGCTGCGCGGATGCAAGCCGAAGCCCAGGCCAGCGATGCCGCCTCTGGCGTCAAGCATGGCTGGGACTACATCTACGAACCGGACGCACAGTCGGTCATTGATGACCTGCTGGTGCGTTATGTCGAAGCGCTGGTGTACCAGTCCGTCGCCGAGAACATGGCCTCGGAACATGCCGCCCGCATGGTCGCCATGAAGGCGGCGACCGACAACGCGGGCAACGTGATTGGCGAATTGAAGCTGGTCTACAACAAGACCCGACAAGCCGCGATCACCAAGGAATTGTCCGAGATCGTCTCCGGGGCTGCCGCGATTGGGGCCTAGGCCCGAAAGCGCAGTCCGCTAGCAAGATTCAAACTGATTGGAGCAAAGCCAAATGGCTCAAGATACACAAACGAACGCCGCCGTTCAGGGAAAAATTGTTCAATGTATTGGCGCAGTGGTTGACGTGGAATTTCCACGCGACAAGATGCCCAAAATCTATGACGCGCTCAAGCTCGAAGGCTCGTCATTGACGCTGGAAGTGCAGCAGCAACTCGGCGACGGCATCGTGCGCACCATTGCGCTGGGTTCCTCCGACGGCCTGCGCCGCGGGCTGATGGTGTCCAACACCGCTCACCCGATCATGGTGCCGGTCGGTACCGCCACACTGGGTCGCATCATGGACGTGCTGGGCACGCCGATTGACGAGCGCGGCCCGGTCAACGCTGAAAAACACGCCTCGATTCACCGCACGGCCCCGACCTATGACGAGCTCAGCCCGTCGCAGGAACTGCTCGAAACCGGTATCAAGGTGATTGACCTGGTCTGTCCGTTTGCCAAAGGTGGCAAGGTCGGCTTGTTTGGCGGCGCTGGCGTGGGCAAGACCGTGAACATGATGGAACTCATCAACAACATCGCCAAGGCGCACTCCGGCTTGTCGGTGTTTGCCGGTGTCGGTGAACGTACCCGCGAAGGCAATGACTTCTATCACGAAATGGCCGATTCCGGCGTCGTGAACCTGGAGAACCTGGGTGAGTCGAAAGTGGCCATGGTGTACGGCCAAATGAATGAGCCGCCGGGCAATCGTCTGCGCGTGGCGCTGACCGGTCTGACCATCGCCGAATCATTCCGCGATGAAGGCAAAGACGTGCTGTTCTTCGTCGACAACATTTACCGCTTCACACTGGCCGGTACCGAAGTGTCGGCCTTGCTGGGCCGGATGCCTTCCGCCGTGGGTTACCAACCAACGCTGGCCGAAGAAATGGGTCGCTTGCAAGAACGCATTACCTCCACCAAGGTGGGTTCCATCACCTCCATCCAGGCCGTTTACGTGCCCGCCGATGACTTGACCGACCCATCCCCCGCCACCACCTTTGCCC
>DATCIC010000354.1:0-5781 GCA_036508025.1 Rhodoferax sp.
TCCTTCCAACGCGGCACCCATCGCAGGGGAAACATCTGCGTTCATCGGTTCCTTAGATTCTTTGGACATGATTCAAGACTACCTTTCTACTCTCTAATTACTCAGGGGTAGGTGTCTCAGGTCATATTGGCACGGGGGGGTAGCGCAGGCAGCGGGTAGCCAAAACGTTCTTTGCGTTGAACGCTGCCATCAAACTCAAATGCGACGCTGACGTATGACACGATAAATTTCATCGACTGCTCGACCACTTCAAAGAGAGTGTCGGTAAATTACCGGTCGTCGATGATCATGTCGGCGGTTTTGAAGCGGCCGATATGCACATGGTGGCGGATCGGTTCTTTGGCAAAAAGCAGCATGGCCGCCCAAGTGGGGTGGCCGTTGACAATGTAGTTGAGCTTTTCCAGTGCGGCGAAGTCGGCGCCTTCCAGGGCGAAGCGGCCGTTGTCATTCACTTGGCTAATGAAGCGTTTGATCTTGGGCAGGGATAAAACATCCAGCGTGTGCGTGCCGGCTTGGTGTGCGTCCCATGAAAGTTGCAGCGATTGCATGTACAGATCGGCAATTTCGCCCAGGGTGAGTTGGTGGTTTGAACTTGCCACGCGTTTGAAGTAGCGTCCGCGTGTGTTGACGGGTTTCACGGGGAATTCGCTCATGCAAATTGCCACCATGGTTTTACCCTGCTCGGTGTAGGCGCTGATGTCGGGAATGAGCGACGGGCTGGTGGCGGACTTGATTTGACCCAGCCAGTCGTTGAGGGTTTCTTTGCCTACAGTGGTGCCCAGCACAAAACCCGCATCGCTCACGCCCACCAGCACCGTGCCGCCTTGCGCGTTGGCCAAGGCAACCAGCGTAGCGATGCAGGCTTTGTCAAACGAGGCTTTGAATTCCAGCGTCTGCGATTCGCCTGCAGCGATGAGGGTTTGGAGGGCAGCGAGTGTCATGGGGTGGCTTATTCCACGCTCACATTGACGTTGTAGCCGTGGTGCTTGAGCAAAGCATGTTTTTTGGCTTCAGCCAGGCCGCGGGTGATTTTGCGGGTGACGAAGGTTTCACCCCGGCGCGGGCTTTCGTGGTTGAACAGGATGCCGTTGCAGGCATACATGCCGTAGGCCTCGCGGTAGTTGACGGCTTTGCAAGGGTGTCCCCTGTGGGAGCTGCGCCCGCGCTGCGAATGCATTGGGTTTTGTCCGGATTCAAACAGCCTTCGTCGCGGGGGCGCGACTCCTACAGAGGCAGGGGCAGCATTCATTCGCAGCGAGGGCGCAGCTCCTACAGGGTCAGGTGCACTGTATTGGGTGGTGCCCATGCCGTCTACGTCGGCGGTGTATTCCGGGGACTCAAAGCTGACGGCGACGTGGCTTTGCGCGCCCAGGTTGTAGATCTCGTCAGGCTGCGTTTCTTGCACGATGCGCACCAGATTGCTGGTGTCGCTGAGGTCGCCGTAGTGCACTGCTTTGCAATGGCGTCCCCTGTTGGAGCTGCGCCCTCGCTGCGAATGCATTGGGTTTTGTCCTGATTCAAACAGCCTTCGTCGCGAGGGCGCAACTCCTACAAAGTCAGGAGCCCGGCGTTTGATGCCGTGGACGATGTAGCCTTTTTCCAGCAAGAATTCAGCCAGATAAGAGCCGTCTTGGCCGGTGATGCCGGTGATTAGGGCGGTTTTTTGTTGGGTGGTGGTCATGGTTAAATACTATTATTTAAGCAGCCTTCATGGGCGACATATCTGCAAAACTGATTGATATTTTCTTGCCCAGGGCTGATGCGGCTTTGGCTATCGTCGCCAAAGTGACCGATGGGTACGTTGGGTCTAACAGCCGATCTAACTGCGTGCGGCTGGTGCCCATGCGCCGCGCCATTTCGCTTTTGGAAACACGGCTCTCTTGCATGGACTGCTCAATCATGCAGGCAACTACCTTTTTGATGGCCGCAGCTTCGACTTCTTCATAAAGACCTTCTTCTCGCAAAAAAGCTTCAAAACTCGAACCGATATATTCACTTTTCATTTCAAACCTTTCAGTCTTTTTAACCGCTCTTTGGCCAAATCCAGGTCAGGTTTTGGCGTCTTCTGGCTCTTCTTGATGAAGCCGTGGAGTAGCACCATCGTGCTACCGTTCACAACAAACAAAACGCGTGCAATACGATTGACCAGCTTGGTGCGTACCTCCCAGATGTCCCCGTCAACATGGTCAACCAGCGGTAAACCAAGGGGCCAACCAAACTGCACGGCCAGAATGTCTTTGCCTATCTCGGACTTTTCAGCTTGGTGTAATGATTTCAACCACTCGCGAACTGGTTCCGCGCCGCCGTCACCTTGGCGGAAAAAATCTGCCGTCAGTTTTGGGCCGTCCTTAAGTGCCTTTGCTTTGTTTATTTTGTTAAAGTGTACCATTTATGGTGCGGATGGCGTCTACGTCGGCGGTGTATTCCGGGCTCTAAAAGCTGACTTCATCTTCAGTTGACTACTGTTTGTAGCCAACTTGCTGCCCTCTTTCTTGAGCCGGTTCTTGAGAACGCTCCAATAGGTTCGGGGGGTGGGGCTGTCAGTCAATACGGCAATGACATCCACTATGCTGAAAAACCAAGCTTCCTTCTCCGCGTCCCAAAGGGAACGGACTTGCTTGGTCTCGAACAGTTTGATGGTGCTCATGGCTGGGTTGGGTGTCTGCCCAGCCCGACGGCTGTTGCTTGCGCCTCAATGGCCTGGACTATGCCAAAAAGCATTTTTGCAGCCTCACGCGCTGCTAACAGGGCTTGCAGGAAGAGTTGGGCTGCCTCTTTACGGGCCAGTTCCAGCGCCAG
Organism: Rhodoferax sp.; assembly: GCA_036508025.1. Classification (GTDB taxonomy): domain Bacteria; phylum Pseudomonadota; class Gammaproteobacteria; order Burkholderiales; family Burkholderiaceae_C; genus Rhodoferax. The sequence goes on from DATCIC010000354.1 coordinate 2,800, forward strand.
CAAAGCGTTCTCAGCGTGTTCCTGCAGGTAGCGCAGGTTCATAGTGGCACCCCCGTGCGCCTGGCTATTTCAAAAATGGGCGCGCGAGGGGTGTTGGCATCTTTGAGTAGGACGTCAATCTTGCGGTCACCCAGCGCTAGCGTTAACGCGCCAGACAGTTGGCAAATAGCATTGGCCCGGTTGGGCAACGACTTATCAGTTTCGAAAAATAAATCAATATCACCGCCCCTTCGGTCGTCCAGGGCCATGGAACCAAAAACGCTCCTGAGAAGTTTTGCAGCTTGAGCCAGCCTTTTTTGAGCAGGGCCTGCACGCAGTAGTTGGTTTTGCCCAGGCTCAGGCCCAGCGCCTTGGCCATTTGGCGCTGGCTCATGTCAGGCTTGGCCTGCAGCAGGCGCATCACTTTAAAGTGAATTTCCAGGTGCAGGGCTTGGTCGAGGGTCGATGCGCTGTCGGGGGCTGCTTCCGTGATGGATGCGATGGCGGTCATGCGGTGGCTGATGCTTGGGCGAATGCGGTGGGTGCTGACGACAGCGGGTGATTGGCGTTCTTATTTTGAACGGATCAGTAGTGTAATCGAGTTTTTTCATCCCACCTTTCCTTACATAAAAGGCAAAAAAAAGCCCCACACTTTGGTAGGGCTTTGTTTATAACTTGTTGATTTTATTAATAATTTTGGTGCCGATTGTCGGATTCGAACTGACGACCTACCGCTTACAAGGCGGTTGCTCTACCAACTGAGCTAAATCGGCGCTTTTCTATTTTACTGGACTCATCCTGCATTTCAGCGGCAAGTCACCTTTATTTCACCCGTGTCAGTGCCGGCCTGGCTCCGGGGGTCGTGGGTCGCGGTGGATTTGGATTTTTTCCGGTCTCATCATTTTGCTGCTCTGACTCGACACTCGCTAATTGAACCGGTGCAAGTTGCCGCTCGGCTGTGTCATCGCCGGCTGGCACAGAAACCAGATTTTTTGTGGCTGTTGCAACGGCCTTAGCCGGTTGCGGGGTGCTCAATGGGAAAGCCATACCTTGCCCATTTTCCCGCGCGTAAATGGCGCTGACTTGATGGACTGGCACGACGATTTCACGTGCCGTTCCGCCAAAACGGGCCTTGAATTCGATGAAGTCGTTGCCCAGTTGCAGTGCGCTGGTGGCCTCCAGACCGAGGTTCAGCACGATCTGCCCGTCTTTCACATATTCGCGCGGGACCCGCACACTGTCGTCCACAGCCACGGCAAGATAAGGCGTGAACCCATTGTCGGTACACCACTCGTACAAAGCCCGAATGAGGTAGGGACGAGTAGAGGGGGTGTCGGTGGCGTCAATCATGGAGCTTCGGATAAGCGCTTACTTGCGCATGACTTTCTCGGAAGGTGTCAACGCTTCAATATAGGCTGGGCGTGAAAAGATGCGCTCGGCATATTTGAGCAAGGGTGCTGCATTTTTGCTGAGATCAATGCCGTAGTAATCCAGACGCCAAAGCAGCGGGGCAATGGCGACGTCGAGCATCGAGAAACCGTCACCCAACATGTATTTGTTTTTCAGGAAAACCGGCGCCAGCTGTGTCAATCGATCACGAATGTGAGCCCGCGCTTTTTCCAAAACCTTCTCGTTGCTCTTGGCCGCGCGTGACTCCAGCGTGGACACATGGACAAACAACTCCTTCTCAAAATTAAGCAGGAACAGCCGGACCCGAGCCCGATCCACGGGGTCGCCGGGCATCAGTTGCGGGTGCGGAAAGCGCTCATCAATGTACTCATTGATGATGTTCGATTCATACAAAATCAAATCACGCTCCACCAGGATCGGCACCTGGCCGTAGGGATTCATCACGCTGATGTCTTCGGGCTTGTTGTACAGATCAACGTCGCGAATCTCAAAGTCCATGCCTTTTTCAAACAGGACAAAACGGCAACGGTGGGAAAAAGGGCAGGTCGTTCCTGAATACAACACCATCATGATGGAAGCTCCTAAAAATCAAAACATAGTTTCATTGCACGCTGACTTGTACCCAAGTCATGCTGAAACTAAAAGGAGTGGGATGCTCAATGCAACCCCACTCCGCAAAACTCAAGTCGCGCCTTATCAGGCGCAACCCAAGCGTCAAACCCGCACTACTTGATGTCTTTCCAGTAGGCAGCGTTGAGTCGCCAAGTTAACACAGAGAATACGCCGAGGAACAATAAAACCCAGATGCCGACACGAACCCGTGTATTTTGAACGGGTTCCCCCATCCACTGCAAATAGCTCACCAGGTCGCCAATGGTCTGGTCGTACTGTTGGGCGGTCATGCTGCCGGGCTTGATCTGCTCCCAACCTTTGAACACTTGCACCACGTTGCCATGTTCGGTGAGCGCTTCAAAGATGGGGCGACGCTCACCCTGCAGCTGCCACAAGGCGTGCGGCATGGCGACATTGGGAAACAGCAAATTGTTCCAGCCGGTGGGTTTTGTTTCGTCTTTGTAGAACGAGCGCATATCGGTATACAGGTAGTCCGCACCACTGCCACCGGCACCTGCGCGGGATCGGGCGATAACGGTGAGGTCGGGCGGGTTGACGCCAAACCAGGCCTTGGCCTGCTGCGGGTCAATGGCCGCTGTCATGGTGTCGCCGATTTTGGTGTTGGTCACGAGCAGGTTGTCTTTGATCTGCTGCTCGGTCAAGCCGATGTCTGTCAGGCGGTTGTAGCGCATGTACGCCGCTGAATGGCAATTCAGGCAATAGTTGACAAAGACCTTGGCACCATTTTGCAGGGCTCCCATGTCATTGGTCTTGTTGGGCGCTTTGTCCCAGGCCGGACCGCCGGCATTGGCTTGAGCAGCGCCTGCCAAGCCCAGTGCCAACAGCAGGCCGAGAATAATTTTTTGAGTGAAACCCATGGTTTTCATAACTTGTTCTTCCCTTCAATGCGCCGTAAAGGTGACACGATCCGGCACCGGCTTGGGCGTTCCCATACGACTCCACCAAGGCATCAGCATGAAA
>DATCIC010000355.1:0-6879 GCA_036508025.1 Rhodoferax sp.
GGCGGCGGACAATGAACTGGTCAAGTTCGTCAACAAGGTCATCATCGACGCCTACCAGCAGAAGGCGTCGGACATCCACATCGAGCCGATGCCGGGCAAGCTCAAGACCGGCATCCGCTTTCGCATTGACGGCACGCTGCAGCCGTATATTGAGGTCCCGGCCCATTTCCGCCAGGCGATGGTGACCCGTTTGAAAATCATGTGCGACCTCGACATTTCAGAGCGCCGCAAACCGCAGGACGGCAAGATCGCGTTCAAGAAATACGGTCCGCTCGACATCGAGCTGCGTGTCGCCACCATTCCGTCTGCGGGTGGGGTGGAAGACGTGGTGATGCGGATACTGGCCGGTGGTGAGCCCATTCCGCTGGACAAGCTCGGCCTGACCCCGCACAACAAGGAGCGGGTCCTTCGGACTATAGAAAAACCCTACGGCTTGTTCTATGTCTGCGGCCCAACCGGCTCCGGCAAAACCACGACCCTGCACTCCATCCTCAAGCACCTGAATACGCCTGACACCAAAATCTGGACCGCCGAGGACCCGGTCGAAATCACGCAAAAAGGCCTGCGCCAGGTGCAGATCAACCGCAAAGCGGGCATTGACTTTGCGCTCATCATGCGCGCCTTCTTGCGCGCTGACCCCGACATCATCATGGTCGGCGAGTCGCGTGACCTGGAAACCGTTTCGATGGGCATTGAAGCATCGCTGACCGGCCACCTGGTGTTCTCCACCCTGCACACCAACTCCGCGCCCGAGTCCATCACCCGCTTGCTCGACATGGGCATGGACCCGTTCAATTTCGCCGATGCGCTGTTGGGTATTCTGGCGCAACGCATGGCCAAGAAGTTGTGCGACTGCAAGGAATCTTACGTGCCGGACGCCGAAGAATTGCGTCTGTTTGTGATCGAATATTCTGATGAACTCCGGCACTCAGCCGCCTGGACGGCCGACTATGAGGGCGAAACCAAAAAACTGGTCGAGAGCTGGCATCGGCAATACGACCAGGACGGCCAGCTCAGGTTTTACCGCCATGTGGGCTGCGACAAATGCCGCAACACCGGCTACAAAGGCCGCATCGGCTTGCATGAACTGCTGATTGCCACCGATGACATCAAAAAGCTCATCCAGGAGCGCGCCCGTGTCGCCGAAATTTTCGCCGCTGCGGTGGAGGGCGGCATGCGCACCCTGAAGATGGACGGCATGGAAAAAGTCATGATGGGCCTGACCGACCTGAAGATGGTCAGGACGGTGTGCATCAAGTGATGCCCAATGGCGACCCGGCGGCGAACCCGCTTGATCTAAGCGGCCAGCGATAATTCAGCCATGTCCAAAGTCCCCCCAGCACCCGGCGCCGAGTCGCTCATCATCTACCCGTCGCCGTTCCCCATCAAGGTCATGGGCGCGAAAGTGGACGGTCTGGTGCACGCCCTCACCCTGATCGCCCACCAGTTCGACCCCACGTTTGATGCCAGCACCATCGAACTGCGCGAAAGCAAGGGCGGCAAGTACCTGGGCGTGACCCTCACCGTCACCGCCACCTCCAGGGAGCAACTCGACGAGCTGTACCGCACGCTCTCGACACATCCGATGGTGAAGGTGGTGCTGTAGATGGGTGTGGGGCTCGAACTGCGCCACCTGGGCCGGGTGGACTACCTGCCCACCTACGCCGCCATGCAGGTCTTCACCGCTGCGCGCACACCAGAGACGCCTGATGAGCTATGGATTTGTGAGCACCCCCCGGTCTACACCCAAGGGCTGGCGGGCAAGGCAGAGCATGTTTTTAACCCTGGCAACATCCCTGTGGTGCAAACCAACCGAGGCGGCCAGGTCACCTACCACGGCCCCGGTCAAGTGGTGGCCTACCCGCTGCTCGACCTGAAACGCGCCGGCTATTTCATCAAGGAATATGTTTACCGGATAGAAGAAGCGTTGATCCGCACCTTGGCGCATTGGGGCGTGACCGGGCACCGGGTGGCGGGCGCGCCGGGCATTTACGTGCGGCTGGATGACCCGTGCTCGCACGCACTGCTGCCGCAGCGGCCGATGAAGTCTGCGGTGGTCAGCCCCAGTTTTGAAGGCCTGGGCAAGATCGCTGCCCTGGGGCTCAAGGTCAGCCGCAACTGCACTTACCACGGCGTGGCGCTGAACGTGGCGATGGACCTGGAGCCCTACACGCGCATCAACCCCTGCGGCTATGCGGGTTTGCAAACAGTGGACCTTTCTACAATCGGCGTTTGCGTTGGCTGGGATGAGGTCGCCGAGCTGCTGAGCGACAAGCTCACCCGCTACCTGGCGCCCTGACCCGGCCAGCAAGCCTGCTTGCTCCCTTTACCTACCCTTTGCCACCATGAGTCACAGCCCCGACGACCTTGCCGCCCCTGCCACCCCTGCGTCCGTGCGTGAGGTCCAGCCGCCGGAAGCCTACGACCCGCTGGTCAAACAAAAATCCGCGGCCAAACTGTCGCGCATCCCGATCAAGGTGGTGCCGGGTGAAATTCTGCGCAAACCGGCGTGGATTCGCGTCAAGGCGGGGAGCCCCAGCACCCGCTTTTATGAAATCAAGGACGTGCTGCGCAGCAACAAGCTGGTGACGGTGTGCGAAGAGGCCAGTTGCCCCAACATTGGCGAGTGTTTTGGCAAAGGCACTGCTACCTTCATGATCATGGGCGACAAATGCACCCGGCGTTGCCCGTTTTGCGATGTCGGTCATGGCCGACCCGACCCGCTGGATGTGAATGAGCCTATGAGCCTGGCCAACACCATCGCCCAGCTCAAGCTGAAATATGTGGTGATCACCAGCGTCGACCGTGACGATTTGCGCGACGGCGGTGCCGGGCATTTTGTGGCCTGCATCCAGGCGATTCGTGACAAGTCGCCCCAAACCCAGATCGAGGTGCTGGTGCCCGATTTTCGCGGCCGTGACGACCGGGCGCTGGAGATTTTGAAAGCCGCGCCGCCCGACGTGATGAACCACAACCTGGAAACCATCCCCCGCTTGTACAAGGAAGCGCGCCCCGGCAGCGACTACCAGTTCTCACTGAACTTGCTGAAGAAGTTCAAGGCGCTGTTTCCCGATGTGCCAACCAAAAGCGGCCTGATGGTCGGCCTGGGCGAAACCGACGAAGAAATCTTGACCGTGATGCGCGACATGCGCGCCCACGGCATCAACATGCTGACCCTCGGCCAGTACCTCGCGCCATCAAGCGCCCACCTGACGGTGAAGCGCTACGTGCACCCCGACACCTTCAAGATGTTCGAGGCCGAGGCCTATGCGATGGGATTCAGCCACGCCGCCGTCGGTGCCATGGTACGCAGCAGCTACCACGCTGACCAGCAGGCAGGCCATGCGCTGAGCCAATTGACGCCTTGACTCACTATTATTAAAGTAGCTGCCTGCGCAATGGTGACGGGGGCTAGAGCCCGATTTTATGCAAATTAACAGCGACACAACCGGCCCCTGGTTCAGCACCCAGTCGCTGGCCAGTTCGATCGACCGCGCCACCTGGGACCGCGGCCTGACGCTGTACCTGACGCAAAAGGTGCTGTCGCTGGAGATCAAGCCCATGGGCGACTACTGGCAGTTGCTGGCCGCCGTGCAGGGCAGCGAGCGCTGGCCCTACCAGGTGTCGATCGAGCTCACATTCAAGCCCAATGGCGAAGTTGCCAACTGGGACAGCGACTGCAGCTGCCCGGTCGGCTACCAGTGCAAGCATGGGGTGGCGGTGCTGCTCAAGGCAGCGCAGCAGGGGCGCCGCCTGATGGACTCCGCAGCGGCGCGCAGTGCCCTGGCGCCTGCCGCGCCCACGCCAGAACAAGTCGAAGCGGCGCACCAGGCGGCGCTGGCGCGCGCCGCCGAACAAGCCCGCCGCGAGGCCGAGGCGCCCCTGTTGCGCTGGCTGCAGGAGTTGGGCCAGGCCAACCGCCAAGGTGCGCCGGAGGGGCGCGATACCCCTGTTGTGCACGAGCAATACCTGTACCTGTTGTCCGTGGCCGGCGCCAAGGGCCGAACGCCCGAGCTGCAAATGGACGTGGTCGTGTCCTACCCCAAAGTCAACGGCGGCTGGGCCAAACCCAAGGCGCTGCGCATTCCGCCGGCGCCCGGCCAAACCGCGTTTGACCAGGCCACCGAGCTTGACCAGGAGGTGCTGCAATTGCTGCGCACCCTGCCCAGCGGCAGCAGCGGCTACTACAGCTACGGCTACAAAGCCAAGGTCACGTTGCACGGCAAGCTCGGCGTCATGGCGCTGCAGCAAGCGGCCAGTAGCGGGCGCCTGCTGTTTGACAGCGGCAAGGGTCTGCCCGGTGCCCCGGTGCAATGGGGTCCACCGCAGGAGCTGCGCTGGGAATGGCATGAGGTCACCAGCGCCAATGCAGATGAGCCCGCCTGGGCCTTGCGCGCGCGCCTGGGCAACGCCAGCGCGCAGCTGTGCCTGAACACGCCGCCCCTGTACCTCGATGCGGCCAGTGGTCTGTGCGGCCTGGTGCAGGCCGCTGGCGTACCGGCGGCGCAGTTGCCCGTGCTGCTCAAAGCGCCGCCGCTCAAACCGTCCGCGTTGAAGACGCACCAGCTCGCGCTGTTACAGCAACTCGGCCCGGTGCCCGCGCCGCCGGTGCTGGAGCAGCTGCCCACGCTGCAAGACATCACACCGCACGCCTGCCTGCACATCGCACCGCTGCCGGCGTCAGACATCCCTGTTAAAGGCTTGTTGCAGGCGCAACTGCGCTTTGACTATGCGGGCCACCGGGGCTGGTGGGCTGGACAAGGCAGCACGGTGCTGGTGGATGACGCGCAGGGGCGCGTGCTGCTGCACCGCGACCTTGAAGCCGAGTTTGAAGCCGTCGCGCAGTTGACGGGCATGGGGCTGCGCGCGGCCGAGCCGGGCTGCTTTGGCATTCCCGGAGAATCGTCGCAACAAAGCTGGTTGCAATGGGCCGACGCGGGTTTTGCCGCGTTCAAAGCGGCCGGCTTTGAGGTCACGGTGGACGACGCGCTGACGAACTGGATCAGCCACGCCGATGCCCTCGACGTGAAGCTGCAGGGTCAAGGCGATGATGAGGACGGTGCGCATGACCCGCATGCCGGTCACGCCGGCGCCCATGCCGATGAAGACGATGACGCCGAGGACGCCGATGAAGGTGTCACCTCGCCCTGGTTTGATCTGTCCCTGGGGATGGAGATCAACGGCGTGCGCCACAACATCCTGCCCTGGCTGCCGACGCTGATCGCACAGGCGGCGACCAGCCCGCTCGACCCGGACACCGGCTTGCCCAATATCCCGCCGTTTATCTTTTTGCCCAACGCGCACGGCCAAGGCTTCATCCGCCTGCCCACCGACGCGCTCAAGCCCTGGATGGCCGCGCTGCTGGAACTGGTGGGCGACCGCAGCCATGATTTTTCAGGCGAGAGCCTCAAACTCTCGCGCCTGGACGCCATGCGCACCACCGCTTCGCTGGGGGAAGGCGCGGTCTGGGACGGCGCACAGGCTCTGCGCAAGTTGGTCAAGCAACTCAGCGGCCACACCGAATTGCCCGAGGTGCCGCTGCCCGCCAGCGTGCAGGCGAGCCTGCGCCCATACCAGCAGCAGGGCGTGAACTGGCTGCAGTTCTTGCGCCAGTACAACCTGGGTGGCATTCTGGCCGACGACATGGGCCTGGGCAAGACGCTGCAAACGCTGGTCCACATCCAGGTCGAAAAAGACGCCGGCCGCCTGAAGCACCCGGCGCTGATCGTCGCGCCGGTCAGCCTGATGGGCAACTGGCAGCGCGAGGCGGCGCGCTTTTGCCCCGACCTGCGCAGCCTGGTGCTGCACGGCAAGGACCGGCACGAACTCGCCGACAGCATGCATGAGCATGACATCGTCATCACCCCTTATTCGTTGTTGGAGCGCGACCGCGAACGCTGGCTCAAGACCCGGTGGCACATCGTGGTGCTGGACGAAGCGCAAAACATCAAGAATGCCAGCACCCAGGCCGCGCAGGTGGCGAGCCAGCTGCGCGCGCGCCAGCGTCTGTGCCTGTCGGGCACGCCGATGGAAAACCACCTGGGCGAGATATGGAGCCTGTTCCACTTCCTGATGCCGGGCTTTCTGGGCAGCCAGAAGAAGTTTCAGGACTTGTTCCGCACGCCGATTGAAAAGCAGGGCAATCCGGAGCGGCTGCAGCAGTTGCGCGCCCGCGTCACGCCCTTCATGCTGCGCCGCACCAAGGCGCTGGTGGCGGGCGAGCTGCCGCCCAAGATCGAGACCGTGATGCGCGTCGAACTGACCGGCAAGCAGGCCGATCTGTACGAAACCATCCGCCTCGGCATGGAGAAAAGCGTGCGCGAAGCGCTCGACACCAAAGGCATGGCCAAGTCGCAGATCACGATTCTGGATGCCTTGTTGAAGCTGCGCCAGGTCTGCTGCGACCCGCATCTGGTGACGCTGGCCGCCGCCAAAAAAGTGAACAACTCGGCCAAACTGGAGCGGCTGATGGACATGCTGCCCGAGATGCTGGCCGAGGGCCGGCGCATCTTGCTGTTTTCGCAGTTCACCAGCATGCTCAAGTTGATCGAGGCAGAGCTTGAGAAACGCAACATTCCCTGGGTGAAGCTCACTGGCCAGAGCCAGAAGCGCGACGCGCTGATCGAGCAGTTCACCAGCGGCGCCGTGCCCTTGTTTTTGATCAGTCTCAAAGCCGGCGGCGTCGGCCTGAATCTGCCGCAAGCCGACACCGTGATTCACTACGACCCGTGGTGGAACCCGGCGGTCGAAAACCAGGCCACCGACCGCGCCCACCGCATCGGCCAGACGCAAAGCGTGTGGGTCGTCAAGCTGGTGGCGCAAGGCACGATTGAAGAACGCATCCTGGGCCTGCAGGAGCGCAAAGCGGCGCTGGCCGAG